>JAYTVK010000090.1:0-1274 GCA_043744595.1 Candidatus Lloydbacteria bacterium | reverse complement strand
GGACTCCCTGCGCTCCTTCAAAAAGAATGACTCCGTCCCGCTGAAGTAGTGCTTCTTCCCATTCATCATCGACGATATGCAGTTGTGCTCCGATCGACTGGTAGATATGCTTCTGCTCTGCGATATATGCATCGCTCATCAATTCCTCATATATCTGCACAAGCTCGGGCAGTTTAGGCAGAAGCAGCGAAAAACTTTCCGCAACCAGTTCACGGGTATATTCACGCTGGAATGAAAGTTTTTGCTGAAGCGTGTCCGCATCTGAGAGATCTCGAATATAGAGTGTTTCGTCGGGATGCACTTTGGAGAATCGTACCGTCTCCCCTACACCCATGCCGCAGCTGCCATGACGCGCACTCTCGCGCATCTGTTCACGCAGTTTGTTTATCAGCACCGCATATTCCGATATGACTCTCGCATCACGATGAATGAAGTGTCGATCAAGTGCGTCACTCACACCGCTTTGTCTCAAGTACGTCTCTTCATTCACAAGTGTGACCGGACTAATGAGCATTTGCGCCGAAAGATATGTCGCGACCCCGGGGACGAATGATGCACTGCCGAATTGTGAGAAGGTGTGTGTGCGACCGTCTTTGGTCACGACCGTGTGCGCCGCTTGCGGACCGCCGTTGTAGCGCACCACCGTGTGCGCATCATGGGTACGTGCAAGCGTGTCGATAGTGATACCCTTTCCAGAATCGCCATAACCAAGGTCGGCTACGAGTATCGCGCGCTGTGCTTTCATGATTTCATGATCCGTTGATTCCGTAAGTTCACAGATGTATGTGTGCTAGATCAGAAGGTCTTGTTTGACCACACCACCCTTCAGCTCCATATCCGGGGTATGAAGTACCTCCTTGTATGAGCCGTCCGGCAATTTCTCTTCGACAGTGAGGTAATAGGTGCCGGGTGGAATGAGGAAGAAGAAACGCCCTGTCTGATCCGCCACCGACTTCTTGACGATCGTATTGAGTCCCGGCAGCCATACCTTAATGAGTGCGAACGGCACCGGTCTTCCTGTCGTCTTATTCAAAATTCGTGTGACCTTATGCGATACACGCCAGAATACCTGGAATGCGAAGATGACGAGATAGATAGCAACCACTACAAAGTTGAGTACCGTATGTGCGAGCGCGAGCGAGAGTAATGAAAATACGAGTCCTGCATAGAAAATAGTGTTGAAGACCCACAGGCGGACATTCTTTTTGCCTGAATAGATCTGGAATACCTGGTCCTGATTCTTTGCAAACTCATTCCAGTCGAACTCGACAGGG
>JAYTVK010000089.1:0-4063 GCA_043744595.1 Candidatus Lloydbacteria bacterium | reverse complement strand
TCACCTCTTCAGCATACCGCATTACCTCAATGCGAAACAGCTGACGCAGGCAGGGTCTTGGTCACCCCCACTGCTGCTTTATTCGCACTCGCTCTATCGGGAGGCACCGAGTAATACTGCAGCAGGAACTTTGCCAGATGAATGAACGGATGGGTCAGAGTGTGCGAAGCGAATGTCGCGTTCTTCGGATAGTAGGTATACATAAAGACGATGAACTTGGGATCGTATGCCGGGAAGTAGCCGAAGAAGGTATGTAGGTATCGGTCTTCGTAGTATCCGCCTCCTTCATTTGCCGGACGATAGATCTGGGCAGTACCGGTCTTGGCCGCGATGGAATATTCAGGAATGGAAACCGAACCGTGGAGAAGCGCTTTGTCGACCACGGTCACGAGCATGCGGGTGATACGCTCTGAGGTCTCAGGCTTCAGTACCTGCTCGGGAGGATTCTGTGTCAGCTTCTTCACCTTGCCCGACGAGTAATCGATCTCATCGACGACATGCGGCGAGACCGTGTACCCGCCGTTCGCAAGGGTTGCGAGCGCGGCTATCATATTGATAGGCGTCACTGCGAAGCCCTGACCGAATGATGCGGTCGCGTATTCGATATCTCGCTTCGAAGCAAGATTGGTCATGAGTCCCTGGCGCTCACCCGGAAGGTCGATGCCGGTCTCTTCGCCAAGATGAAATTTATTGAGCAGATAATCTGCGAAGCGCGCATTCCCGAGCTTGGTGACGATGAATGCCGCACCGGTATTGAGCGAGTCATTCAAAATGGTCTGCATCGGAGTATTTGGTCCGCGCCCTCTGCCGTCATAGTTACTGAAGGTCTTGTTATTGAGGGTCACATGGCCGGTATCGTTGTAGGTCGTCGACTCAGAGATGACGCCTGCATCAAGTCCCGCTGCCATGGTGAGTGGCTTCACAATAGAACCCATTTCGCGATCATCCTGCACGATAGGATTTGCGAATAGTCCGAACTGCTTCACCTTGCCGTACTCATTGAGATTAAAAGAAGGGTTGACCGCCATGGCATAAATAGCCCCGGTCTTCGGATCCATAATGATGCCACCCGACTCATCCGAGTGCCATTCATCCATCACACTCTGTAGCTCACTCTCGAGTTGCGCTTGCACCGTCGGCTCGATGGTGAGTGAGAGATCACCGGTATCATCTTGTGCGCGGTCAAATATCGTATCGCTGAAATTACGGAACAGTTCGGCAAAGAAGTTCACATAGAGGTTCTCCGAATTACGCGTGAGGATGTCATTGTAGTACGACTCGAGTCCATAGCGTCCCGCGAGCTCATTGCCCTGGTATGCCACGAATCCAATTGCCTGTGCTGCAAGAGAACCGCCGGGATAATATCTCCAGGTCTGTCTGAATACCTGCACACCGGGTATCTTCTTCGCCTTCAGTTCATTGGCAGCAGCCTCCGGGACATGAGTTGCCACCTCTTCATACGGATCTTGCTTCTTGCCCGCCTTACTCATGAACTCGTCACGTGCAAGTGTCGGGATGACCGTCGCCATTTGTGCATATACTCCCGCTTCGTCGGTGATAAGTTTCGGATCGATGGCTATCACGTACCCACTGTTCACGGTCGCAGCAGCGACCTTCTTGCCTTCTTTTGTTTCGAAGTAAATATTTCCGCGGTTATAGAGATTGGGAACGGTCGCGACATATTGCGAGTCAGCTTCTTTTGCGAATTCATCGCCATGGACTATCTGTAGCATGTAGAGCCTGCCGACAAAGATAGTGGCGAATATGACAATAACTGCGGCGAGGAACCGTAACCGTTTTCGCTCATCATCGTGCATATACGGAAATTATTGGTCCGAGACTTGGGTTCGTAATGAGAATGAATGTTCGTCGCCGTTCTTCGAGAGGTAGGTCGGGACGTCGATATCGATGAAGCCTAACTGGTGCGCGAGCGTCAGATCGATATTCTTATCGAGCGCGACATATTGTGATTCGAGCATTGAAATACTGGCGGCAAGACGCACCGCCTGTTGCTCTGCCGTGCGGCGGGAGACCACCGAGACGACCGAGATACTTAAAAAATAGATATACAGTCCGAGCGAAAGCAGCAAGAACCCCACCGCTACCCAGAAGATCCGGCGGTCGTTCGATTCAAAACTTGCTACTAAGGCTTTTACCATGAAAAGAGTGGGCTTTATGCGAGACCTAATCTGTCTCTGATAATATGAAACTTGCCTGAAAAAATACTCTTTTTCTTTCCCGCACGCGCCTTCACCTCGATAGGTACTCGCCTGTCGATGGTTGCACGATACGTCACTGATAATTTCTTGATCATATTGTTTTTGTTAAAGATCTAAAACTTCTATCAAACTACCGAACTCTACGTCTCTACTCTCAGCACTTTGTCTTATGTCTTCTCGATGACCCGAAGCTTCGCGCTTCTTGCTCTCGGATTGGCCATGAGTTCATCGTCATCCGGAGTGAGCGGCTTCTTGAATACAGCCTTAGCACTCCCTTCGTCGACTTTCTTTTTGAACAACTGCTTCACCAGCCTATCTTCGATGCTGTGAAATGAAATGACTGCAATTCGTCCGCCCTTCATGAGATTCACGAATGCGCCGTCTATTCCCTTCTCTATCGCACCGAGCTCGTCGTTAGCAGCCATACGCAGTGCCTGGAATGTCCGAGTCGCGAAATGGGTCTTGCCATGATGGTAGCCGGTGGGTGTCGACTGCTTGATGATATCGACCAATTGAAACGTGGTCGTTATCTCACCGATCTTCCGTGCCGCGACTATCCCCTGCGCAATGCGCCATCCGTAGCGCTCGTCTCCGAATCCTTGCAGCACCGTCGCAATGGTCTCGGGTTTCCATCGGTTCACGATCACCTGTGCGGTGACATCGTCTTCGCCGGGCTGCGTATTGAACGTCATAAGGAGCGGTTCATCCTTCTGGAATGAAAATCCGCGACCTGACGCTTCGAGCTGCGTGCTCGAGAGTCCAAGGTCCAGCAGTGCGGCGTTTATCTCCGTTACGTGAAGACGCTCGAGCGCCTCGACAATATTGCGGAAATTTTCAGCAACCGGCATGAACGTAGTAAGCATCTCTATCTCCTTCACCGTACTCTCGGCAAAGACCGACGCATCGGCATCAAATGAGATCAGCCGACCGTCTTTTCCTAGCTCCTTCGCAATGGCGCGACTATGTCCGCCAAATCCAAAGGTGCCGTCGACAACCGTCATCCCCTTTGCGAGGTTGAGGGCGTCCACTGCAGGTCTGAGTAAAACGCTTACATGGCTCATGAAAGTGCCATACTTACCTCTCAGGCGAATTCATCACTGCATCGACCGCATAAATGAACTGCAGACTGACATAGGCAAAACCATGCTGCAGCATGTGACCGAGAGTGAGTAATGTGTCAGAGAAGTAAGTCATATGAATTTAGAATACCCCGCGCTCTCCTAGCTGCTCCGCCATGGTATCGGCCTCGGCAACCATTTGCGCCTTATAAATCTTCCAGCTCTCTTCATCCCAGAGTTCAACGCGGTCATATACTCCTGTGAGTACTACCTTTTCTTTGAGAGCTGCGTAGGATTTGAGCGCTTCAGGGATCAGAATGCGTCCAATGGTATCGATCTCGACTTCGAACGCTCCGGAGAGCATCGTGCGCGAGAAACCACGATCTTCTGACTTGCCCATTGAAAGCTTCGAGAGCTTCTCGGCGAATACTTTCCATTCTTTGGTCGGGTACAGCGAAAGACACTTGTTCAGACCAAGCGTTATCACCGCCTTCTTCCCTAAGTCCTTGCGGAACTTCGCGGGTACGGAAAGGCGTTTTTTATCGTCTACAGAATGTATGTATTCACCTATAAACATATTGATTTCAGAACCTCACCTTTCTGGTGGAGGCAGATCGGAGGCAATTTGATTATTTCGAACGGAAGTGCCCGAGAAGCTGTATGAGTGATACTGCTTCCGGGACCGACGTGATGAAAAAATCAAAGTGCACCGAGATGACCCGCCAGAACAGAAGCCCTGACTTTGGCGCACTCTACCGTGAAGACTGCGCCAAGCTCAATGTTTCT
>JAYTVK010000088.1:0-4094 GCA_043744595.1 Candidatus Lloydbacteria bacterium | reverse complement strand
CTTCATCACCGGTCGGACAGTTTGTCATCAACGGTAACCGTGCGGTGAGCGGCAATAATGGCAGTCTCACCAATGGCTCAGAAACGTTCGCTGTCTACAACGGTGGTACCCGTATCTTCGGTACAGGAATCGACAACGGCGGTTCGCCGTTCGTCGAGGTTGCAGGACTAGCTGGCACACTCGCAACCAACCGTGTCATGGCATCAAACTCAGGCAACCTCAACCTTATTCCCGGTTTTTCTGGCGGATCGGTCGACATCACTGATGCAAACGGAAGTGCATTCAATGCGCGTTTTATGTCGACCGGCAACGTCGGCTTCGGCTCCTCCTCACCGTTCTACAAACTCTCGGTCGGAGGCACCATCGCAGGCGCCAACTTCATCGGCACCACCACTGCAACCTCAACTCTTCTCGGCGCACTCACGGTCGGTGCAGGGCAAGGCACCTCGACCTTCGCAGGAGGTCTCTCTGCAAATGTCCTCAATGTCCTCTCCACCACCGCTTCTTCTACTTTTGGGAACGGCATCAATATTGCAAAAGGCTGCTTCTCTATCGCAGGCACCTGCTTATCATCGGGAAGCTCCGCTTCCTCAACTCTCTTGGCCGACAACAATACCTTCTCCGGCAAGCTCGCCTTCAGTGGTGCCACCTCGACCTTCACGAACGCCATCACGGTCGGAGCAGGACAGGGGACATCGACCTTCGCGGCAGGTCTCTCTGCGGGCGTGATCAATGTCACCTCGACCACTGCCACTAGCACCTTCGCAAACGGCATTGTCCTCTCGGGCGGCTGCTTCCGCGACACGAGTGCCACCAGTACCTGTATCGGTAAAGGCCAAGCTGCCACCTATGTGGTCGCCGCCTCGAACTCAAAGAACAAAGCCTATGCGGACTACATCGCCACTGGCACAGGAGATCAATCAGTCTTCAACGCCGCAATGCAAGCCGCATACTCATCCTCGCGTGGTCTTGGCGGCAAAGTCTACCTCCTCGAAGGTGACTACTCGGTGAATGGTACGACCACACTCGCCACCTCGACCCAGTTTATTGGTTCAGGACCAGGAACGGTGATCAAGATTGCGAATACAACCAACACCAACTTCGCCGTCATCTATGCTTCGGGTACACCAAGGGCACCAACAGGTAATTTTTATATTGCAAACTTGACCCTACTCGGCAACAAGGCAAATCAGGGAGCTGTCACCCAAGATGGCATAAGATTCCTTCACACCGCATCATCAACTATTGAGAATGTTGAAGTGCGGCAGTTTACCGATGAAGGAATTTGGGTCGGAGATGTCACTGGTAACGATGTGACAAATTCACTGCACTTTAATCATGTTACCGCCAGTGATAATAACGGGGATGGAATCAAGGGAGACGCATGTGATGAATGTACTGTTTCAAATTCACGCTTCTCGTTTAATGGACTCTATGGTGTGGTTAATTTTGCATCCTCATACCTTACCGGACTCGTGGTTACATACAACACGAGCGGCGGTCTTAATCTGTCGGGACTCGTAGGACTCTCGAACTCCTTAGTTTGGGCGAATGCCGGCGTAGGTCTCACTCTCAGTAATCAAGACAGGGTCACCGGAAACGAAGTGAGTACAAATGCCGGCGGGGGCATCTGGGTGAATTTCAGCAACAATACGGTTACAGGAAATGTTGTTTATGGAAACGCTACCTATGGTATCTCTGTGAATGGTAATGAAAACGCAATTACTGCTAATACCCTTGATGCAAATCAAGAGGAAGGGATTTTCATTAGCGGAGCTAGTGCGAACAATAACGTGATTTCAAGCAATATCTTTATTGAGAACGCCTCAACCGCATCACTCGCCAGCCTTTCTGTGCAAGATGGTGCGTCGGACAATACCATCACAGGCAATAGTATTGTTAAAACAACCGCCGTCAATACTACCATCGCAATCTATGTCGACGGGACATCTTTTGATAACATACTCACCGGCAATAGCTACGCCGGCATCGGTGCGCGCTCGATTGTCGACTACGCCACCTCCTCCACCCGCTATACAGAGTGGGACAGACTCACCCTTGACACCCGCGACCTCGGCCAAGTTGCATACTCACCGCTCTCGATCTTCGCCTCCAGCAGTGTCGCACTCGCATCTACCACCCAGATGGGCACCGGCAAGCTGCTTTCACTCAACAACTCGACGGGGGAGAAGCTCACGGTCTCAAACGCAGGTATGCTGGGTATTGGTTCCAGTACTCCATCCGCACTCTTCTCACTCTCGACGCTTAACCCTCTCTATATAGGAAGCACGACAGCATCCTCAACCTTCGCGAACGGTATCAATCTGCAGGCAGGATGCTTCTCAGTCGGCGGCACCTGTCTCTCCTCAGGCGGCGGTTCTGCTTCAGGTGTCGCAGGTGCCATCCAGTTCAGTAACGGCTCAGGTGTCTTCTCCGCAGACGCCACCAAGTTCTTCTTCGATAATACCAACAAAGCACTGGCACTCGGTACAAGTACCGCCTATGCACAGCTGTCGCTGCAGGGAACATATGGATCGAACCGTGCACTGTTCGACATTGCTTCCTCTACGAATGGTAATGGCTCCGCCACCAGCTCGCTCTTCCGCGTGAATGTGAACGGCTCGGTCGGAATCGGTACCACGACACCCGGCAATGGTGCCACTCTTGGAGTGGCCGGCACCATCTATACTTCAGGCTGCTTCCGTGACGCCAATGCCACCAGTACTTGTATCGGTAGAGGTCAAGCTGCTACCTACGTGGTCGCTGCCTCGAACTCGAAGAACAAACAGTATGCGGACTACCTCGCCACAGGTTCTGGCGATCAATCAGTATTCAACGCTGCAATTCAGGCTGCATACACCGCATCTCGCGGCAAGGGCGGCAAGGTCTACCTCCTCGAAGGTGACTACTCGGTGAATGGTACGACCACACTCGCAACTTCGACCCAATTCATCGGTAGCGGAGCGGGGACCGTAGTGAAGCTCGCAAACAGCTTCAATCAGGATATCTACATGTTCTATGCGTACTACGCACAGGGGAGTCGCATCGAACAACTCACCATCGACGGCAATCGCGCGAATCAGTCCGCGGGCAATCAGTACGGTGTTGTCGCCGAGCAGTCTGCCTCCACCACACTCATGAGTACACGGGTCACCGGCATGCGCAATGTCGGTTTCAACGCATTTACTAACTCCGATTATGCGCAGGTCATCAACAGTCAGTTTGATAATATCGACGGTGTAGTGACGAATGAGGGTGCGATCGTGATGGAATCGAACTACGGTATCGTGGCCAACAATACGGTGAGAAGCAGCCTCAACTACGGCATATGGCTTACCGGAGCAGCTAGCTACACTACCGTTACGGGCAATCTGGTCACCGGGTCAGGGAATACAGGTATACAGATACAGAACGTGTTTTACGGTGTCGTTACAGGGAACATCGTGGATGCAAGCGGTAACGATGGCATCAAGCTCGATACGGTGAATTGGTCAGTGGTGACAGGAAATACCATCAGAACTGCAGCAGCCGAAGGAATGTATCTGTATGATTCAGGGAACAACACGCTGACCGGCAATAACATTTATGACAGCACCAATAGTGCCGGCATCTTGCTCTCGGCTACCTCAAATTCCAACACCGTCAGTACAAACAACATCACCAATGCAGGGCAATATGGTATTTATCTGCAGTTTAGTTCGATCAACAACAACATCACCGGCAATACCATCGAGAATTCCGGCATCATTGACCCGACCACGGGTGGTATCGCGCTCGTCTCTGCATCTATTGGCAATACCGTCACTGGCAATCGTATTATCGATAGTGCTGGTACCGGAGTAGCTATCTTTATTGCCTCTGATGCGTCAAGTACCATGCTCTCCTCCAACTTCTTCTCCGGCCAGGGCGCCACAACTATCACTGACTATGCTACGGGAAGCACCAAATACACAGAGTGGGACAGACTCACATTAGACACCAAGCAACTCGGCGCAGTCGCATACTCGCCGCTCTCTATCTTCGCCTCGAGCTCTGTCGCACTCGCAAGTACTACACAGATGGGCACCGGCAAGATCTTCTCATACAACACCGCA
>JAYTVK010000087.1:0-4139 GCA_043744595.1 Candidatus Lloydbacteria bacterium | reverse complement strand
ATATTCCGCAGGCCGATCACGAAGCGATAAATCTTTACCCTTACGGGACTATCAAGTATTAGCGTATCTTTCGATACGTTATTCCTGACTTCGCGGTTCGTTCCTACGTGTTACTACCTCGTTTGCCGGTCCCTATTGCTAGGGCCCTCGACTTGCATGCCTTATCCACACCGCCAGCGTTCATCCTGAGCTAGGATCAAACTCTAAAAATAAATGATACGAGACAAAAGAAAGCATACCAGCTGCTAAAGCTGATGAACATTCAATGTCCTTGTTCGAATTCGAAGACTTGCATATTTCTTCTTCATAACACTATGTAGCTTTGTTGCTTGCTAGACCCGACTTCGGTCCGCGACAAACAAAAAACGGCTTTTCAAAGATCCGTCGTGTTCTCCTCCAAACAAACCAGAAGAACGTATTGCCCATTATACAGATGGAACTTTTGCGGTCAAGCCCCTATCCGTGGCATGGTTAAGCCATACGGGGATATCCTGGGTATAACTGTGCATTATTCCAAATCCCGTAATATGGCTCAACTGCAATGGCCCTAGATATGGGTTTACTGGAACTGGTGCAGAAGGCCTAAAAAATGGCTAATTACTGCATTGAGGAGGTTGGAGTCGAGCCCACTAAATCCTGTCCAGGAGCCATAGGCATTGGAGGAGCTGGACTTGTTATAATAGTTCCACTAAGTTCTGCGTATGAGGTTGCAACGACTAAAGGAAGTGTCACAACACATAGCAAGACTGCCCACAAAAGAAGGAACAATGCGAGATGTTTTCTATTTTTACGATAGACATAGAGCCCGCAAAAGAACGATATCGGCAGTAATACTAATACAAGCATATACATGCTTTCTGAATAAACTGTAGTTGCCCAATAAGACCCCGCTACATCTAAGAAACTTATGGTTCCAGTTACTAATGCAATCACTCCCCCGAGGATAAGTAGTTTAGTCGTACGTGTCATGTAATAAGTATAATCCGAGTAATAAAAAACACCTATGGAGTGAGGTGTTTTTTATTTGTGTAGGCTCAAGCTTACTTCTTTTTGTTCTTTTGAATGAATGCTGCCTCCTGCTTGCGCTGCCAACCTTCGATAGTGACAAGGAGTGGTGACGCAAGGAAGATGGACGAGTACGTACCGGCACCTACTGAGCATAAGTTTTTTGGCTCAATACACTACCCCTCACAAATTCATTCAGCTTATGGAGGAAACGAAAAGAGTGTATTTGAATTGAATCCTTTGTTCTTTAGCAGTGTGATGGTTGAAGAAGTAGATGACCTTGGTCCCGGTGAATACAGTGCGCCGGTTCCAATCTCTGAGTCCCAACCCTCCCAGTTGCGAAATGCGTGATACGTCCAATTGAAGCCCTCGACATCAAACAGGTCAATCGCATCGGTGAGCCAAGCGGCGGTCGATGTACCCGGCGCGGTGCGCACACTGCTGAATTCTCCAACATAAATTGGTTTTGTCGGATATGCTGCCTTGAAGAGTCTGACATACTGCAGCACATCAGATAGGTAGCTTTTGGTGTATGGATATACTGTCGGATAACTGATGGGAGTAAGGTAGCCCGGCAACCCTTGATGAGTAAACTCATGAGGATCATAAAAATGAAAACTGTATACAATGCGGGAGAACGGTAGCGGTACAAGGGGTACGCCACTTGGCCAGAATCCTATTGGATTTCCCCATGGAGACGGCTCGAAGATAACGACTGCATTGGGGTCTACTACACGAATTGCGGTAATCATGCTCGTTGCCAGCGGACGCCAGTATTCAGTAGTTCCGACCGGCACATCACGGTCTTTGAGTTGGACCGGTTCGTTGATCAAATCATAACCTGCGATGACCGGATTTCCATTAAATCTGGTTGCAATCTGTGTCCAGATGTCGACTAAATTTGCCTTGAGATCCGGTCTGTCCCAATAGATTGCAGCTTGTCCGTCCGGGATCGGCGAAAGTGTGATGACAACTTTAAATCCGTACTTTTTGCCCATGTCTACTGCTGTCTGCATATAGTCCCACTCACTTTGGGCCAACACAAATGTGCTCGACGAACTCATTGTTGCATTCACTCCTATTCGGGCAATGTTTGCTCCATACCCTGCTACATCTGAGTAATCTTGGTCGGCAAGTGGAGGCGAGGCGACACCCGAAAGTGCTAAGCCGCGAATACCCGTCGTCCTGTCCAGGTCAGCGCCGGAAGTGGTGCATGAGGCAGCAGTGCCTCCGTATACTCCTGTACAGCTCCATGTCCACGGACCTGATCCGCCAACTGCTGTTGCATTACCTGCGGCACAGAGGTTTGCAGCTGGTACGAGAGCGAAGGACTTGTTCTGTGAAGATCCGCACGAGCCGTTAAGCGGAGTTGTCGTCGCAGCACAGGATGCATCCGCAGCTCCATTTGTTCCGGCACAGCTCCATGTCCACGGACCGCTTCCGGAAACAGGAGACGCCACTCCTGCGGCGCATAGATTCGCGGAAGGAATTGAAGAAAGTGGTTGCAAATTTGACGAGCCGCATAGCCCTGCAATATCAGTCCTTATATACACTCCTCCCCCTCCACCCGGCCCTCCTCCTTTCCCATAGATTGATTGATTGGGGGAAAAAGTCGGCACGACCACTTGTGCATAGGAAGGAGTTGATGTGGGGGCAGCTGCTGGAGTTGAAGTTGGTGCAATCATAGTGAGCTGCTGTGGTACCTGCGTCGGCACGACTGCTTGGGTTGTTGTTATTATTTTTTTGGCGGTTATGTGCAGTTGCTTATTCACGTGTGCACGTGTCACTGAATAAAATGCACCGGTAGGGATCTTCTTTCTATACGGATCAAGAATTTCTTTGTGGTATGCTTTCTGATATTTTTTCAGAGCTATAACTGTAGCTTTTCCAAAATAGGTACTCTCATGCCCTCTTGAGCCGAGACCCTTTGTCGCGACAGGAAAACCGTGATTATTCAGGAACTGCTGCAATAACAGAACATCTTTTGAACTATCTCCCTGTTTCAGATTGTGAGTAAAATCAGCAGACGCAAAAGACGGGATGAGAAAAATAAGGAAAATTAGGAAACCAAGAATAGACTGGGGTAGTTTCATCAGTATACCTATTATACATGAATGTACTCCCCAAAAACACACAAACACCTGCGATACAGGTGTTTGTGTGAAATCAAATATCAATTTCAGAATTACTTCTTCTTGTTCTTCTGAATGTTCGCTGCCTCCTTCTTGCGCTGCCACGACTCGATAGCAACGAGAAGTGGAGATGCGAGGAAGATGGACGAGTAGGTACCGGCAGTGATACCAACCGCGAGTGTGAGTGCGAAATTCTTGGTGGTCTCCCCTCCCACGAAGTAGAGCGCGAGGATGACCAGGAGCACGGTGAGCGAGGTGTTGACCGAGCGCACGAAGGTCTGCTCGACCGAGTGACCGACGGTGACGTCGAATTCCTTCCAGGTGCGGAGCTTCAGGTTCTCGCGGGTTCTATCGAACACCACGATTGTATCATGCACTGAGAAGCCGAGGATGGTGAGGATGGCGGTGACAAATAGCACGTCTATCTGGAAGTCGAGGTGGAAGTGTCCCATCGCGACATAAAAGCCGGCAGGGATCATCACATCATGCAAGAGTGCGACCACTGCGACGAGTCCGTACACCCATGACGAAAGCGGCTGCGAGACATGACGGAATGCAAATGCGATATAGAGGACGATAGCGAAGATGACACAGACAATAGCCCAACCTGCTTTCTTTTCGAGTTCGGCACCGATGGTCGGTCCGACTGAATTAAAGCGGCGCTCATCTATCTTTGTCGCTCCATTATCCGAGACGGTCGCGATCAGTTGCTCACGCTCAGGTTCAGTAAGATCCTTGGTGCGGATAAGATATGCATCGGCGCCCGTTTCCTGCACTGCGGGAGTCCCCCAGCCGAGCGTTGCGAGCTTCTTCTCAAGTGCGTCCTGCGTAGGGCGACCTCCGGAATATCCGACCTCAAGAATAGAACCTCCCTTGAATTCGATGCCGTAGTTCCATGGTCGAAATCCGATCATCGCACCGAGCGAAAGCACGGTCAATATCGCGGAAAGTGCGAAAAAGAAATTTTTGTATTTGATGATAAACATAGTAGTGGAGTTATTT
>JAYTVK010000086.1:0-4240 GCA_043744595.1 Candidatus Lloydbacteria bacterium | reverse complement strand
CAAGGAGGAGGTTGCCGAATGTCGATGTGGCGGTCGATGAAGTTCCGGTGAAATACTGCGCAGCCACCTGTCCTGCGACCGAGAGTGTCGCGTATGGTGATGAAGTGCCAATGCCGACATTGCCGTTGGCGAGGATGCGGAAGAGGCTTGATGTCGCCGAGCCGGAAGCGTTGGTGGAAGTCGCTACATCGAACAGTGCTTGCTGTGAGCCTCCGGTACCCTGGACAGAGAGTTTCGCGAACGGTGACGAGCTACCGATAATCGTCGCACCGGTGGAGTCGACGGTGAAAGCGGCGCGGAGACCGTTCGTCATTTTAATAAAATTTCCGGTGAAAGTACCTCCACTCTCCCCACCTGCCATTTCAAGGATTGTGCCGGTCATCACGCTGGTGCCTTGATGGAATTGTGCAAGACTGGCAGAAGTTATGGTTTGCGAGACTGCTTCAAGGGCAGCACCAGAAGCAGAGCCGGTGTACTGTGCGCTCACTGCGTAGTTACTGTTCACACCTGCAACACCATAAACACCTCCAGAGCCATAAACACCGTAGGAATAACCGGCGACTCTGTCTGAGAACCCTAGTGCACCAAAGAGAGCACCGACAGATGGGTCGATGACGTTTGACGCGACACCATAGCGACTACCGGTAGTATTCGAACCAAGATTGTTATTGACCAACAGACCGTAGCTATTGGCACTAACGCTTGTATTGTTGTCGGTATAACTAATGAGTCCGCCGATGCCGCTACCTGACGCAAGAGTCGATGACGAGGTGAGCGAGAGTCGTGCGTATGGAGTCGATGTCGCGATACCGACATTGCCGTTCGGGAGGATGGTGAAGATCGATGTCGTCGCAGAACCACTTGCGTTGGTCGAAGAGGCGATGTCGAGAAAGCGCTGCTGTGAGGTGTATGTTCCCTGAAGAGTGAGTTTGGAATAGGCAGTAGAGGTACCGATAGCAAGTGCAGTATTGGTGGTATCGAAGAAGTAGTTGGCATTCGAGGAGAAGGCACCTGCACCGTTTGAGAATTGTACGAGGCCGGATGCGCCGCTTGCACTAGCGCCTCCCGACAGACATGTGCCACCAACGGAGAAGCAGCCGCGCTGTATATTGATGCCATTCGCGAAGGTGGATGATGCAGTAGTACTTGCGACATACAGCGGGTTCTTGAGTGCAAGGCCGAAGAGGTCGCTTGGTGTTGATGAGCCGATGCCGAGGTTGCCGTTGTTTGCGAGCGTCAGCACTTCCCCACTGGTCGCGGTATTGTATGAGAAGATCTTGCCGGTGCCCATCTGAGTAGAACTTGCGAGTGTGACGGTCGAGGAGGCGAAGATCGAGAGTGGTGAGTATGCGACGGAGCCTAGGGTCTTGGTGTCTAAGGTGAGTCTATCCCACTGTGTGTATTTGGTGGTTCCTGTCGCGAAGTCGGCAATGATGGCGGCACCTATGCCTGAGTAGAAGTTGCTGCTTAACACTGAGTTGGTCGAGAGATTGTCGACATAGATAGCGAAGGAGGTCGCGAGTCCGCCACCGGAGATATTATTGCCGGTGACTACGGTGCGCGGTGAATTCGTGAGGGTGATACTGTTATCACCCACCGTCGCATTGCCCAAGAGTGTGTTGCCGGTAATAGTATTATCACTACTATTAGCGAGATAGATGCCGGCGTAGGCACTGCCGGAGATACTGTTTCCAACGATACTTGAATTCGTGACAGACGAGAGGAAGATGCCGTCGGATATGTTCGTATTATTTATGAAGGTATTGCCAGTTATTGTATCGTTGTTTGCCTGTGCCACATCAAGCCCATCATTCGGATTCTCGGCAAACAAGTTGCTCACGATAGTATTACTTGATCCGCCGATAACCGCGCCCCCTGATCCATTCTGTTTGAATGTGTTGCCGCTCATAATATTTTGTCCGCTGTGGAGCATAGAGAGTCCCACGGCGCCATTTCCGGCAAAGATGTTGTTTTCAAAACGCGAGTATTGCACGCTATCGAAGCTCATACCGCTCGCACCGTTCGTCTCAAAACGATCGTTCGTGAAATTTAGCGAGACAAAGCTTGGGCCTCCTACACCAACCAACTGATAGTTCACACCGTCTGAGCGGAAGTTTTTCACGGTGATATCACGCACAGTCGACGAAGCGACTACTTCCACGAACATCATACCGTTGTGGGTACCTACCGACTGATTGGCCTTGTTACCATCGAGCACGAAGTCGGCAAGGGTGACATTGGTCGAGGTGGCGACGGTGATGGCATAGATGTTGCCAAGGGTGGAGGATGCGACGGTGATGGTGGTGCCCGCACCACTACCAATAAGCGAAGTGCTGGTCGCCATCATGATAGAGGTACCGTTGTATGAGCTGGTGCCGATACGGAAGTCTCCGTCGAGAAGGTAGACTTTGCCGCCCTTTCCGCGTGATGTGGTGTATGAGGCTTGGATGGCTTGATTGATCTCGACCTGGTCGTTCACGTAGTCTGCTTGGTAGTCTGCGAGTCCTGCATTCCTACTATTGTATGCAGCGACGATATAGGTCGAGTCTTTGCCGCCGCCGACGCAGGCGCCGGAAGCATTACGGAAGCAGCCACCTGAGAGTTGGATACCGTTCGCAAAGGTGCTGGTAGCGGTGGTCGAGGTGACATTGAGTGCGCTTGCGGAGAGTCCACCCGCGAAGGTCGAGGTGCCCTGCCCTGCGCCCACGGTGAGTGCGCCGACGAAGGTGCTGGTGGCGGTGGTAGTACCGATGAAGTTGGCAGCAGCGACCGTACCTCCGACGGAGAGTTTGTAGAACGGAGTGGTGGAGCCGAAGCCGACATTGCCAGTGCCTGCAAATATTGCCGAAGTGAAGGTATTGCTTCCTGCGTCGGTCGGTCGGATGGTAATAGGAATATTTGCCGTATATGTCTCGAGCACGAGTCCGAGAGTCGGCGTATTGTACACGATTCCTGCTTCACCGAGTGATTCATTGCGGAATCCAATACCCGTAGCACTTCCTGAACTGGAAATGTTGAGGGTTGAGGCATTACTGATCGGAGTTGCAGAAGTTCCCACATCAAGTCTGTTGGCTATCTTTGAGATGAGGGTGGTCGAGGTCGCATTGATCGAGGCAGAGACGATATCCCCTGCAACACTGAGCATCGCATATGGTGATGAAGTGCCTATGCCGACGTTGCCATTGGCGAGGATGCGGAAGATGGAGGAGGTAGCTGAGCCTGATGTGTTGGTCGAGGTGGCAATATCAAGCAGGTTCGTCTGTGAGCCGAAGGTATTCTGGATCGAGAGCTTTGCCCATGGAGTAGAGGTGCCGATTGCAACATCTACTGCGTCTGCGCCGGTGCCGCCGAGGACGAGAGAGTTCGAGCGGCCGACGCGCGCGTTATATCCGATTGCAGTGAGATTAGTAAGACCCGTAGTCGAAGCGATACGTCCGTCGCGTGAAGCTTGGTAGCCGATGAAGGTTGCATTGGTGTCGGTAACTGAACGTTGATCCTGTAGTATTCCACCTCCTACACCAGAACTCACACCAATTGCAACACTATTGCCACCGTTCGTTTGATAGGATAATGCTGAATGTCCAACTGCAATATTATTACTACTTGAGTTTGAGATAAGTGCAAAATTACCGATTGCGGTATTGTAAGCGCCATTGCCCCCGAGCGTCTGATAGCCAATTGCAACATTTCCCTGTGCAGTAGTGACACCAAACATCGACTGAGTACCGATCGCCGTATTGTCGGACCCAGTTGTTATGTTCTCTCCTGCTTGCTGGCCGATAAGGGTCAGGTCCTGTGCCCCAGGAGTACCGAGCGCTCTAATTCCAGCGCCGAGGCCGAGAAAAACAGAAAGTTGACTTGAAGATGCACTAAGGAATTTTGTCCCCTGCCAGAAAAGCCAGTTGTCTTTGGTGGTATTATTCGCCGCAAAATTAACTTCACCGAAACTTGAGGTGGCGGTTGAGGATGTGGCTGTGAAGTATGCTGCCGCAACCTGCCCTGCAACACTGAGCATCGCATATGGTGATGAAGTACCGACACCGATATTGCCATTTGCGAGTATCGTGAAGAGCGATGTCGTCGCAGAGCCAGATGAATTAGTCGAGGTAGCGATATCCAAGAGGCGTGCTTGTGAACCATACGTCCCCTGTAGTGAGAGTCGTGCGAATGCAGTCGAGGTACCAATAGCAAGACGGGTGTTGGTAGTGTCGAAGAAGTAGTTGGAGTTTGAGGAGAAGGC
>JAYTVK010000085.1:0-56820 GCA_043744595.1 Candidatus Lloydbacteria bacterium | reverse complement strand
GGGGGGGTCAGAGCGAGGCGGCAACCTCGCGGAGTAGTGCATTGCGCTCGGCGTGCCAAGCAAGCGTCACCGGACTGTCCGGGTGCTTGTCATAGAACTTTCGCTTTCGGCCGTATTTGAACTTTTTTCCGCTGGGTTTCTTGGGTTCTTTTCCCGCAGGGTGGCTCGTTCTCAAAAGGAACTCCTTCGTGGTTATGGGCAAGACGCCCATGCTTATATTTACATACTTGTGTGATATGTCAATCCGTGATATAAAAAACATCTTGCAATTTTGGAGAGTGTTCGAAGATGAAAAGAATCAATAGCGGTCTTGCCGCACTATGCGTTTTAGCCCTCATCGGCTGCGCCAAGGAGCCCGCGTTCCCTGGCATGTCGGCAGGGGATGACCCTCCCGAGATCTACTCGTGGATGAAGCACAATGTGCGCGCATGTGAAGTGCACTACAGGGACGGTACCACGGCCCCATGCTCACAGTTCCCGAGCGAAAAGCTCGATGCACTGCGGGTGAACTACACCGATCCGTACCGGAAGACCTAAGGACAGCAACTGATCGCCAAAAAAGAAGCAAGACAATGGCCGAGCACGCATGCGTGCTCGGCCATATTTCATCGGAGTCCTTTCTTTCGCGTATCGCGCATGAGTTGCTTGTGGCGAATACGTGTGTCACCCACCCCACGCCTTTCCAAGACGCGGCGTTCGGTGGCTTCGGTCGCCATTGCTGCCATCATGTAGGTTGCGAAGACCGGATTCAGCTTCATCGTCTCAAGGACAAGTTCGTACCAGAGACGGGTAAGTTGTTGTGTTGTCGCCATGGTCGTCATATTAACGGTTGCGGCCAGACTGCTGAGTGTTCCGCCGACCAAGTGACTTGGTTGAAGGCTTGCGGTGAGCATGCTTGGCTGCGGTTATGCGCGCCGGCTGATTCGGGATATATCCTTTACCGCGGGTGAGTAGTCGAGAATGGGCAGATGACTTCACACTCTTCGATGCGACAGATCCTCTACTTGCACTGGTAAGTGCTATAAAGTCTGCAAGGTTCATCAGGATGAGACGTCTCATGCGATTGCTCCAGTTGAGTAAGGTGCAAAACGAATTTGATACTATCAAACAACCGTGGCATTGTATAGGTTTGCGAAAAGAGGAGTATTTTGCTATATTTCTGCTACGCTCATTGGTAAAAAAGCGTTAATTTGCGCGTGTGAGCTTTGGAAAGGGAACCCATTCTGATGGGAACCAAAGCGCAAGACCTTTTCTGATTTTTTCAGAAAAATTGAAAAGGTGTACCGCTCCTGTAAGGAGGCTCAGGTGGTGAGGTATTTTGAGAAATTGATGTATTTGGTTGGCGAGGTGCGCGTGTAGCTCAGGTGGTTAGAGCGCGTCACTGATAATGACGAGGTCCCAAGTTCGAGTCTTGGCATGCGCACCTCGCTCATCAGCACATCAATTTCTCAAAATGCTTCATGACGAGAGCGGGCGAAAGATGCGGGCACTCCTTTCGCCCTGATAATGACGAGGTCCCAAGTTCGAGTCTTGGCATGCGCACAAAGAGGATAATATGTTTTCATGTTCACATGAACGAACAACTCGAAAGTTTGAAGAAATATGTAGTCGAAAACCGTGCACGCGGTGTTTCTGATGAAGCAATAACCCAAGAACTCACCGGTAAAGGCTGGAAAGTCTCGGACGTAGAGGCAGTCATCGGAGGAAGTAATGAGCCTATAGTAGCACCGACTGGGTGGATGGAAAACGCGAGGACTATGCATCTTATCCTTGGCGGAGGTGCTGTATCTTCTGTTGCGGCCATTGCTACTTTTGCAGTAAAGTTGGGTAGTAATATTTTTGCTCCGCTCTGCGTGATCGCGGATGCGTTTAACCTGCTGATCGCCTACAGCATTTGGAAAAAGACCTTTTTTGCCTCAGGCTCGATATGGTACCGTATCTTCATCGGATTTTTACTTATTCCTGCAACGGTATTTGCAATTGGCTCAACGTTATTCTTTATGGCAACAACGTTGCAGTCAATCGGAGTCAATATCCTTTTCGGTGAAACCTTGGAAGAGGCTGAGATCATTCTTTTCTTGCTTGGTCTCCCTGTGCAGGTAATCGTTTACTTCCTGAGCTCGATAACGGTCGGAATCCTGCATGGTAAGCGTAAAAAAGCCGGACTCGGCGGGTCCCTGCGTTCGGTATTACGCGGCCATGTATACTTCATGGTTCTTGCGGGACTTGCCACTGCCGCACTATTCCTGGGCTTCCATTTGTAAAATGTATGTGCCAATAAACCGGGCGGATTGGCAATCTTCCAGGCGTCCACTTCGTGCTATACTCACGGCACTACCCGAAGATTGAGAGATGAAGCAGGGTGTAATTCCCTCACTGTCGCGCAACGGTATAGTCCGATCTCCTCATTTTTACGGCGGTAACTTAATAATAGATTTGCACGCGTTATGCATTACAAAAAAACTCTCTTACTTGCCGCCGCCCTCATCGCGGTCTCGGTCATTGGTCGTATTATTCCACATCCGTGGAATATGACCCCGGTCATCGGCGCGACCATCTTTGCGGGTGTCACGCTCGGAAAAAAATGGGCACTCGTTATCCCGCTCGTTTCAATGCTCGCCTCTGATATGGTCATTGGTTTCTATAACTGGAAATTCATGGTGGTCGTCTACGGTGCAATGTTCCTCATTGGTCTTGCTTCGTACTTCTCAAAAAACAAGAAGGGGACTGCGGTGTTTCTTTCCCGCCCGATAGCTGCCTCGCTATTCTTCTTTCTCACCACCAACGCTGCAGTATGTTTCTTTGGCACTATGTATCCGCATAGCATGGCCGGACTCATCGCCTCATACATCTCGGGCCTTCCATTCATGGGGCATGATCTAATCGGAAACCTCCTCTATGTCAGCGTATTTTTCGGTATGTATGAGTATGCGAAGAAGTGGAGCGTTACGAAGGAGCACACAACCGCACTTTCCTTTGAACGATCTCGCGGATAGGCACTTATCCTTTTCACCGAAAGCATCCTTTACATTTCAGATTTTTTTGGCAGACTAAGAAAAGCACTCTTCTTTTATGCTGTTTCTGAAGAAAGGATACCAAAGATGTCAACGCCTTTTTCTGAGGTTCGCCTTGCAACGCACCATGAGGCCGCGCATGTGATCGCTGCATGGGCACTTGATCTGCCGCTTCAATATGTGCGTGTCGATGACAAGGGAAACGGGACCACTAGACTCTCACATCTCTATTCATGGACAGCGATGTTTCGCGAAGTGAACCGTGAGACGGTACGCAGGAACACATTGTTTGTCCTTGCCGGTGACTGCGGCGAGCAGCTCGTCTCGTTTTCGCTTGCGCAGGACGATGTGACAAGTGATGACTATTACGCATGGTTCCTTGCGCGGAAGTTCTGTCTCAACTTGCGGCAGCTCCGATCGCAAGCAGAGCAGCTCATCTTGTCCGAGCAAAAAACGGTCATAGAAATCGCCAGCGAGCTCTATCGACGGAGGATCATCGGCTCATTTGATCTCGCGCTTTGGCGCATGAACTGGCTTGCACAAGGTAGCTCAGCCCAGCATGTCATTCGTGAAGTGGCATGACCGGGTGTTTGGAACGCGGCTTTGCCGCGTTTTTCTTATGTGCGAGAGTTTGTCCATATAATCATATGCTCTGGCGCAATGTATCCTGAGCATCTACAATGCTGATATGAGCTATGCCAAACGAGAACGATTCAAGGTGACCCCGGCGGTCTATATTATCCTCAAAAAAGAAGACAAGGTCCTGCTGCTTCGGCGTGCGAATACCGGCTATCGCGACGGTTACTACACGACTCCGGCAGGGCACATTGATGCCGATGAGTCGGCTGTCGATGCAGCGATACGAGAAGCCAAAGAAGAGGTTGATATCCTACTTTCGAAAGATCAGCTGCAATTCGCACACGTCATCTACCGTAAAGATCCGACTGATGCATTTGTTTTCAGTGATTATTTCTTTGTGGCGACAGATTGGAAAGGGGAGCCAAAGAATATGGAGCCGAATAAATGCGATGAACTTAAGTGGTACGGACTCAATGCAATGCCTGAGATGACGATCCCGCATGTTCGGTCGGTGCTTGAAGATTGGAAAGACGGAATATCTTTTAGTGAGGAAGGATTCTGATATATGCCAAAACTGTATATTATTGCGACTCCGATAGGTAATTTAGAAGACATCACGCTTCGGGCTATTCGGGTACTCAAGGAGGTCGATCTCATCTTGTGTGAAGATACTCGGGTGACAAAGAATCTGCTCACCAAGTACGAGATAGATAAGCCGACCATGAGCTATCATGCGCAGTCGAAACTTTCGAAGGTCGAGAAGATCTTCGGGCTACTTGAAGAGGGGAAGGATCTCGCACTCGTCTCGGACGCTGGAACCCCGACCATCTCTGACCCAGGCTGTATGCTGGTCGCGCAGGTGCGAGCGAAGTTCGGCGATAGCGTCAAGATAGAGGCGCTTCCCGGGGCCTCTGCCGTTCTCGCTGCACTTTCGGTTTCTGGCTTTCCATCATCTGAATTCGTGTTTCTTGGATTCTTGCCGCACAAGAAGGGAAGAGAGACGCTGTTTAAGGAAATAGCCATTTCGAAGCGCACCATCGTATTCTATGAGTCTCCTCATCGTATGGAAAAGACCCTCGCATCCTTGGCCGAGCACCTCGAGCCGGAGCGCAAAGTACTGGTCGCACGCGAGATAACAAAAATGTTTGAAGAGAATGTGCACGGTACTCTCCATGAAGTAGTGGCTTATTTCACTGCTCATCCTGAGCATATAAGGGGTGAGTTCGTTGTTGTGGTGGAGGGAGTGTAGCTCATACGAAGATATGCACACTGTGCGCATATCCTATTCCTGGGATATAATTCGCATATGCTACGCACCATCCTCATGCTCCTTGGCCTTCTGGTGTCCTTCCTGCCTTACTTAGGTTTTCCCTATGAATGGAATCGTTTTGTCTGGACCATCGCAGGACTCTTGATATTCTTCCTCGTGTTCTTTTCCCGCAGAGGGGGAGTGGTGCCGTCATCGGTCAAAGAAATGCTCCATATGCAAAGCGGTACTCGCTCACTACACGTTGAGCGTCGCGAAGTCGAGGACAGACCGGAAGTGCATGTCGAACGCGAAGTTGTCGCAGAAACCATCCCACAAGGAATAGTTGCCGCGACCGAACAAAAGACTACGCAAAAAAGAAAGCATCGTAAGAATTTCGTATCCGAACTTCATGGAGAAAAAGAACATGATGAAGCGCATATAAGTAGCTTGTGATATGAATCTACGCCGTCTGCTGACAGCGCTCGTCGTCATACTTGCTGTCGCTTCCATAGGAGTACTACTTTTCATGTGGGCCAGTGCAAAGAGCGAAGTGGAGTTCAGTATGGGAACGACGAGTACCAGTACTTCACACCTTCAGGCAAGTTCAACGGTTGCGACCAGTACCGCACTTCTGTCCGATGAGAAGCCGGTGACCCACATGCATACTCCCGAGCCGCTCTACGCAGCATATATGACAAGCTGTATTGCGAGCGGGAAACGCCTGCGCGCGCCGCTGGTGAATTTTGTCGACAAGACACAGCTCAATGCACTCATCATCGATATTAAAGATTTTTCGGGAAAACTCTCCATCGATACCGGCGATTCGCACTTCGTCGTGAATGATAACGGTTGTACTATTTCTGATATCAAAGATTTCATCGCAGAACTTCATCAAAAAGACACCTACGTCATCGGGCGTGTCGCCGTGATGCAGGATAGTACCTACACAAAGAGTCATCCCGCTGCTGCGGTGCAGAAACACTCTGGGCCTGGTATCTGGAAAGACAGGAAAGGGCTCTCTTTCATTGACCCCGGTGCGACCGAATATTGGCAATACATGGTCGATCTCGGTAAAGCTTCACATGCGCTCGGTTTTGATGAGATCAATTATGATTATATCCGCTATCCGACCGATGGTGACATGAGTGATGCGTTCTACTCGCGTTCAAGTTCCACGAGCAAGCCGGAGATGATGAAACGTTTCTACGAATATCTCGGCAAGGGAATGCACGAAGCGGGAATACCTATTTCCGCAGACCTATTCGGCATGACCACGACGAACATGGATGACCTCGGCATTGGCCAGGTGCTTGAGAATGCGCTCCCGAATTTTGACTACGTTGCACCGATGGTCTATCCGTCGCATTTCCCGATGACCTACAACGGCTGGAAGGATCCGAACCTGGTCCCATATGAGATCATCAAGTTCACTATGTCGACTGCGGTAAAGCGGGCGAATGAACTCGAAAAGAAGAATTCAGGATGGAACCCTGTTATCACTGTCGTCTCGACCACGACCGGTGCTATTTCCACCACTACTAATCCGACAAAGTTCGTACCGACCGGGATGTACGCGAATCGTCTGCGCCCATGGCTTGAAGACTTCGACTGCTGCGCACCGAATGCGCATCACTATACCGAAGCGGATGTGCGCGCACAGATGAAGGGGACCTATGATTCCGGACTTACCTCGTGGATGATGTGGGATCCACGCAATGCATATACCGAAAGCGCGTACGACCCTGCTACGAGAGCAGATGCTACGACTTCTCAGTAGATTTCTTGCCCTCGAAATCATCCAAACGGCTCTAATTAGGCCTTAAAATGGATCATATTTTTACTTGCCCCAATTGACTGAGTGGGGTAGTATATGGTCTGACAATTTCAGCTCTTTCTACAACAGGAGATACTCCCATGCAACAACAGCATTTCTTCCCAACCGTGGGACTGCTCTCTTCCGACGCATTTCTCTATGACACCTTTCCGCGGATCGCCGCCATGTTCCCGACCTTCCTCGGTCATGTGGACGCGCTCCCCGCGAACGGTGACTACTATGTCTCGCCTCATGCAGGCGGTGAGGTCTATCTCATGCGCGGCAAAGACGGGAACATTCGCGGCTTCCGCAATTCTTGCCCTCATCGCAATGCGCAATTCGCGCCGGTCGGTGCGGTGATCAATGATGTGGAGTTTCCCCGCAGCGGCAAAGCTGCCCGCGATGATCTCATTCGCTGCCCGTGGCATGCGAAGGGGTTCAACCATCTTGGCGTCTCGCTTGACCGCAAATGCGATGATCTTCACGATGTCCCGCTCGAGATCGTCGGCTGCTTCATCTTCGAAGCGCACAAGAATGCGCGCATGCATTTGGCCGATTTTGTGGAGAATTCCGATTTCAAGGAGTTCGGCCTCAGCCCCCTCGCAGAAATCGCTATGCTTCGCCTTTATCGGGCGTTCGTGTGCGATGAACCGTACACCGCTGCGACCGGCATGGCGATCTTCGGCGATGATGAACACGTGAACAAGATCCACAAGGGTACCTTCAATGCGATGGTGTCGATGCGATCACTGCGTGTACGCAAGGGCAAGAGCTGGAGCATGCAGATCGTCGACTGGAAAGCCAGCGCCGAAGCTTCGAGCGAATATGCGGCTTATATTGCCGCAGTCCTCGCCATTTGCAAGGGAAAGACGCCTAAGATCGGCGCGATCTGGATGGCATTCGGTGCCAACACCACTTTCGAGTGGTATCAGTGCGGGCCCGATTCAGTGAAGGACTTCATTCTTGTGGCAAGTACCTACATTCCGAAGGGCCGTCGCACCGACATTGCGATCGAGATCTACGCTCCGCCACACGTTTCGGTCGAGCTGCTCGAGAAGTTCGAGGCGGCCTACATGAAGACGGCGCGCGAAGATGGCCATCTCTGTACGTCGGTCGATGAAGGTCAGTTGGCTCTCACGCGTGCAGGCAATGGTGAACAATGCGTCGGCCCGATGGAGGGTGTCACTGAAGAGTGTGTCGCGCACTACTACGATCTCTTGGAGCGCTGTTTCAAGAAGATGCACACGCAGCCGGTGGTGGTCATGATGAAGACCGCCTGACCCTTCTCGGTGCTCTCTCGATCGCTCTCCGATCGTTCATCAAATGTTTCTGTTGTATCCTTGGCCCTGTACACCACGTGTGTGCAGGGCCTTTTTCTTTTGCTCAAACACCGTAGTGCGAGATATAATAAAGGCAGTATGCCCCCCGAACGTCAAAACCCTGATAAGGTGACATATTTCGCAGAAACCGACTACCGTTCACGGCGGATCAAGTTTGGTATTCGCGACGACGACCGCGGCCGTCACATGTATATCATCGGTAAGACCGGCATGGGTAAGTCGACACTCCTCGAGAATCTTGCGATCCAAGATATTCAGAACGGAGAAGGACTCTGCTTCATCGACCCGCACGGCGGAACTGCTGAGACGCTACTTTCATATATCCCCGAGAACCGCATCAATGATGTGATCTACTTCGCACCATTCGATCAGGAATTCCCCGTCGGTCTCAATGTGATGGAAGACATTGGTCGTGACAAGCGTCCATTGGTCGCGTCCGGTCTCATCGGAGCATTCAAAAAAGTCTGGGTGGATGCATGGAGCGCGCGTATGGAATACCTCTTGAGTAATGCACTCCTCGCACTCCTTGAATACCCGGGCTCGACACTGCTTGGCGTGAACAGAATTTTCTCTGATAAAAATTTCCGCGCGAAGATCGTCGACAATGTAAAAGATCCGTCGGTCAAATTATTCTGGACCGATGAGTTTGCGAAGTACTCGGACAAATTCGCAACCGAAGCGACCGCCGCCATTCAGAACAAGATCGGACAATTTTCTGCCAACCCGCTTATTCGCAACATGGTCGGACAGGAAAAATCATCATTTGATATCCGTGAGGTGATGGACAAGAAGAAGATACTGATCGTGAATCTTTCAAAGGGAAGACTCGGAGAGGGGAATGCAAACCTCATCGGCTCGATGCTCATCACCAAGATCTATCTTGCAGCGATGAGTCGTGCAGATGTCGGTCCTGATGCGGTCAGAAACCTTCCGCCGTTCTATCTCTACGTCGACGAATTTCAGTCATTCGCCAATGAGTCATTCGCGGATATTCTCTCTGAGGCGCGTAAATATAAACTCTCGCTTACCATTGCGCATCAATACATCGAACAGATGTCCGAGGAAGTGCGTGCGGCGGTATTCGGCAACGTCGGCACTATGGTGTCATTTCGTGTCGGTGCCTTTGATTCAGAGGTACTCGAGAAGGAATACGCCCCGGCATTCATTGCAGAAGATCTGGTGAATCTTGGGCTTCGTCAGATATACCTCAAGCTGATGATCAACGGTGTTGGATCGTCTCCGTTCTCGGCAACCACACTCAACAGGCCCGCCATGCCACTGCGTAATTTTGCAAAAGAGGTGATTGATGCGTCACGCGCGCAATTTGCCCGCCCACGCGCCCAAGTCGAGGAAGATGTCATCAAGTGGCATGAACCGATAGAAAGTGCACCGCGTGAGCAGAGTACTGACGGTGGAAAGTCACAAGCCCCGGAAACCAGGAAATATCCGCTCGGTGGAAAACCTCCGGTGCGCACCACTACCTCCACGACTCCGCAGGGTGCATCTGCTGCGTCACGTGCCGCGATGTCGACACAGGGGGAGCCGCAAGTGCGTAGTGATGCAGTACGTACCGAGGCGCCGCGCTCTGATGTCAGCACAAGACCCGCACAGCCACCACCGAACCAGCCGTTCAAGCAGCAGTTTGCCGAACTTCTCGAGCAGCCACAGCCACTGGCACAAGCACAGCCAGCACCAGAGGCCGTAGTACCTGCTGTAGCAGCCCCGACAGAAGTAGTGTCCACTCCACAACAACCATCACAACAAGTAGCGTTCGCAGCACAGGGGACTGTGATGCAGCAAGTGCCTCCGGTATCATCAGAACAATTAACACAGCCGACGCGATCAGTGCAAGAAGTGCAGCCGGTTCAATCAGTACAATCAGTTCAGTCAGCACAACTGTCTCAACCGGAGCAGGTGACCCGATCGATACAAACAGAACCAGCACGAGTACCTTTTGTGTCGCCGGCAGTTACAGAGAACGCACAACCACCACGCACAGAGGAACGCAAGTCAATGACTGAGGAGAGGCGCACCCAGAGTAATCGCTTTGCACCGCCCGCCACTCCACTTTCAGCACTCAAGAATAATCCTAAGCGCGATAAGGGTCCTTCGAATGAAAATCTCTCGAGTCTCAAGCAAGCACTTGAGGCAGCGCTGGCCGCAAAGAGTGCTCCGCAGGCAGGGAATATTGCACCTTCTCCGGTGCCCTCACTGCCACCACAAGTGACAGAGAACCGTCAGCAGACTGCGGTGGTTCAAAACTTACCAGTACAGACGCAAACGATCATCCCTCCACCTCTCTCAGCTGCTGCGCTGCAAGTCACTCGACCGGAGTCCGCAGCTCCTATTGCACCTCCTATTGCCGAGAAACAGGCACCTCCGCCTCCCCAACCCCCTCCTGTGGAACGGGTTTACCCTCGCCCCGCACTTCTTGAATCGCCATTCGAAGAAGCCAGCCCTCGCGAGATTCCCGAAGATGTGCTCAAAAGCGTGCTCGCGGACTAGTCGGAGAGATTTCTATTGCCAACAGCGTCAATATCGGTAAGATGCGGATATGAGAAAACCGTGGCTCATTTCGGCTATTTTCCTTTTTGCCGCCTTGCCCGCATCAGCGTCGGTGCGGGTGAATGAAGTGGCATGGATGGGGACCGCTGTGTCGGCCAATGATGAATGGATAGAACTCGCCTATCTAGATGGCACCTCCGGTGCCGAGAGTATCAGTCTTGAAGGGTGGCATCTTTCGGGGAAGGATGGTTCTCCGAATATCGCGCTCAAGGGGAGTGTCGCTCCCGGTGGATACTACCTGATAGAGCGCACGAGTGATGCGACGCTTCCAGGTCTCGACGCTGACCTTGTCGCATCGTTCGGCAAAGGACTTTCCAATAGCGGAGAGACACTCACACTTACTGATGCAAGCGGTACACCGATCGATACGGTGGTCGGAGGAAATGATTGGTCTAAGGTAGGAGGAGATAACAAGACCAAGCAGACTGCGCAACGCACACTAAACGGATGGACGACCGGAGCTCCAACGCCGCGAGCACAGAATATAATTCCTGTACCCAAGAAAGTTGCCACCATCGTTTCGGTCCCAAAGACAGCGCTCTTGGCAAGTACGCAAGCAGCAGCTGTCGCACCAAAAGAAAAAACACCCGAAAAAATATTCATAGCGACACCCGTATCGCACATCGCGACTGGTACTGAAGTTGCTGCAAACATACTCTGGGAGAAACAAGACTCGGGGGTCAATGGCACGATGCTCTTATGGATGGGTGTTGCGATAGCGCTATTCATCATTGCGACCGTCATCATCATGCATTCAGAAGTAGAGAAGCCGACCGATGCTGATCAGTATGCCATCATTGAAGACATCATCGAAGGAGACGAAGAAGATGCGAGGATCTACCTCGACAAGCAGATCTGGGACGAGTGAAAGAAATAGTCCAGGACTACCTTTCTCATTTCATCAGAGTTGTACTATAGTAACGCCATGGCAACCGACACTCATACAGACACAAAGACCGACAAGGTGACAGACAAGATGACCAATAAGAAAACCATCCTTATCGCTGGCGGCGCGGGCTTTATCGGCTCGCATCTCACGAAGAAATATCTTGATGAGGGGCACCGGGTCATAGTGATGGACAACCTCCAGACCACCTGGAGACCCAAGAACATCGAGCGCTATTTTTTGCACCCAAACTTTCTTTTTTTGAATAAAGATATCATTGACCCAATAGAAATAGACGAGCATGTCGACTGGGTACTCAACTGCGCATGTGCCGGATCGCCGACCAGCTATCAGTTCAATCCCGTCCATACCATAAAGACAAATACCATTGGCGTCATGAACCTCTTGGAGTTCGCGCGCAAGAATGAAGCACGCTTCCTCCAGACCTCGACCTCGGAAGTGTATGGCGATCCGCTCATCTCGCCGCAGCCGGAAGAGTATCGCGGCAACGTAAATACACTTGGTCCGCGCGCATGCTACGACGAAGGCAAGCGTGTCGCCGAGACCTTATGCATGGACTACCACCGAGAGTATGGAGTCGATGTGCGCATCATACGCATCTTCAATACCTATGGACCGAATATGGACCCCAATGACGGCCGTGCGATCACCAACTTCATGATGAATGCAGTGGGAGGGAAGGACCTCGTCATCTATGGTGACGGCACCAACACCCGCAGCTTCCAGTATATCGATGACTTGGTGCGCGGCATCGACCTTATGATGCACAAAGACGGTGTGACCGGGCCGGTCAATCTCGGCAACCCGCATGAAATGACAGTGAAAGAAATGGCGGAGCTTGTGATAAAAAAAGTCGGTTCTCCATCGAAACTCATCTATGTGTCGGAAGCGACCGATGATCCGAAACAGCGCAGACCCGATATCGCCTACGCCAAGGAACTTCTGGGGTGGGAGCCAAAGACCGCGCTTGATGAAGGGCTTGCGGCGACCATTGCGTATTTCCGTGCCGTCGAGCCGCCTGAAAAGAAAGTACTGGTATTCGCGACCACCTACTATCCCGACATGGGTCCCGCGGAAGAAGCGCTCTACAAACTCTCCGCCGAAATGCCTGACACAGAATTCCATATCATTACCACTAAGTTCAGAAAGGGGGTACCCGAGCTTGAAGAGGTAGGGACCGACAAGGTGCATCGTGTTGGCTTCGGTTCTTCGATCGATAAATATCTTTTGCCAGTACTTGGATTTATGAAAGCGCGCAAACTCAATAAGCAGCATAATTATCGCTTTGTCTGGTCCATTATGGGAAGTTATAGCGGATTCGCAGCGCTGTTGTTCCGGCTTGCGAATAAAGACAGCAATCTCCTCATGACCCTTGATGATAAGGAATTGAACAGAAAAGGAATCAAGATGCGCTTCCTTCAGCCGATATACAAACTCGTGCTCGGAAAGGCTGAGACCATATACGTTTCAAATATCGCACTTGCGCATGGATCGGAGTTAGTGAAGGCTTTCCCCAAGCTCACTGCAGCAGGGGATTCAAAGAGCTTCATGAACAATGTCCGCTATCGTTATGCAGATATCGCGAACAAGCAAGAAAAAAAGCTTGGACGCTTCAAATAAGGCATATAATAGGATTATTAAATAGTACTTGCTCTAACTCGATATTCATGTTATAATATTTATAGCTGAGGGTATTTCGCCCTATCCAGCACATTGAGGAGATCTGAATGCAGCTCACATATCACGGGGTCATCATCGAGCCGTCACTTCCCGAAATGACGGCGCAATGGCTAAAGGGAGATCCGTTTCCCGAAGATTCGCTCCAGACCTGCATGGTTCCGGATGAAGTCACGAAGGGAGCAACGCCCGAGGCGTACATCGAGTACCGCAAGGGCCTCCACGGCGCCTGTGTCGACAAGGTGATCATCACGCGGCAGCCGAACGGTAAGCCCGCAGTGATGCTGTCACTGCGGAAGACAAACGTCTGTTTCGCCGGCACCTGGTGGATCTACGGCGGTGCGGTACACGCATATCGCGATGTTGCAGCGTTCGTCACCGAGCGCGCGGCCAGCGAATGCGGCGTCGAAGTGCCTCCGCAGGCGCTCGTTGGCGTGTACATCACCAACTCGTCGGGCATCGTTGGTTCGACCCTGCAACCCTGCTACGCCTCGTTCGTTCCGTACGACACCATCATGGAGAAGATGCGCACCGACTCCGGCCATGGCGATGTTCGCTTGTTCACGGCGGAAGAGCTTGGTGCGATTCCGGAACAGCAGCAGCACTGGTATCCGAAGCGCATCGCACGCCGGGCACTCGCCGCGCTGCCCGACTCCTTCGTCTGACTTTTCGGTTCACGAAGTAAAAGCCCCTCTCCGGAGGGGCTTTCTTATGCTCACTATTTTTTTATGTCCTCGAGGAATTTTTTGTAGATATTCGCCCAAGTGAATTGTTCGAGTTGTGCGCGCACTTTTTCTTTATCTAAAGGAGTAGGATCCTTGAGTGCCGCTTCAAGTTTCATCTTGATATCGCTGGGGTCATGAGGGTCAAAATAGGTCGCCATGTCGCCGCCCACCTCATGAAATACTTTGATATCAGAGAGGACGACCGGAAGTCCGAGTGCGAGCGCCTCGATGGTCGGCATACCAAATCCTTCGTAGATGGAAGGGGATACGAACACCTTACTCTTGGTATACATTTCCCAGACTTTCTTTTCGTCGCGGATGACAGTGAAGGTGATGTTGGTGAGTCCCAACTTCACTGCTCGCGCCTTGAGTCCGGCGAGTCTTCCATTGTCGACGCCGATGAGCATGACCTTGAGACCCTTATCCATCATGCCGAGTGCTTCGATGAGCGGTGCATGATTTTTGTGTCCGTCAAAATGTCCGACATAGATCAGGTCATACTCTTTTTCTGCAAGCGGCAAATGCGGAACATTGAAGATCTTATCATTGATACCGAAGAAACTCTTCACTACTTTTGCGCGCTGATAGCCGACATGGCGGTCGAGTTCATCGATGGAGAACTCACTGCAGGTGACGATGTGCTGACAATGCCGCCACTGATACTTCAGATACTGCGTGAATAGGAGACGATAGAGGAAACTCTTGCTGAAACCATAGAAGTAACGGAAATCATACGCTGCCTGGAAATGTTTGTGGCGAGCGAGCGCCTTGAAGGGAATAGGGATAGATTCCATGATCACGATAGAGGGTGGTCGCTTATCAAGCTCGCTTGCGATCTGCTTCTCGGTCTTGAACTTACTTGCATGATTGAACTGGTAGTCTATTTCCACCAGATTCTTTCCGTTCCACCACTCGGGTACTTTGCCGTGTGAGACCATGAGGGTGAAGTTATCACCATAGTCTGCGAGGAAGCGCTTGCAGACCTCATCAAAACGCCGGTTCGCCCCAGAGGGAACTTTCGGGTCATAATAGGGTGAGACATAAATGATGCGCTTATTGATGTCAGAGTTTTCCATGGCTTCATAGTATGGGAGAGCCGTATCCGGGTCAATTTTTCAGGCTATTTCCTGTACTACGAATCGTCATTTCCCCGTGTTATAATCGGCATAATATATTCATATGAAAAAGCATATACTCATCATCGGCGGGGCAGGATTCATCGGCATCAATGCCGCACGGTATTTTTTGAAGAAGGGAAACAGTGTCACTATTCTTGATAATTTTTCGCGCAGAGGTACAGAGATCAATGTCGCAGCACTCGAGAAAGACTTTCCAAAAGGTTTTGCTGTGGTGCGCGGAGATATCCGATACGATCGCGATATCCTCGAGCACGAGGTCGGAAAGCATGACGTCGTACTTCATTTAGCAGCACAGGTTGCGGTCACGACCTCCGTGGTGAATCCGCGTGAAGATTTTGAGATCAATGCGCTCGGCACATTCAACGTCCTTGAAGCGGTGCGCATTTCTGACAATAAACCCTTCGTGCTCTATACCTCGACCAATAAGGTCTTCGGTGCACTTGAAGAAGAAGGGGTGATCGAAGAAGCAAAACGCTATCGCTTTGAGAATAAAGCGCTGCACGAGTTCGGTGTGCCCGAAACCCAGAATCTTGATTTTCATTCTCCTTACGGCGTCTCGAAGGGAGTCGCGGATCAGTACACCATCGACTATAGCCGCATCTATGGACTCAAGACCGTGGTGTTCCGGCAATCATGCATCTACGGCACCAATCAGTTTGGTGTCGAGGATCAAGGCTGGCTCGCATGGTTCACCATCGCGGCGATACTCGGGAAGCCGATCACTATTTACGGTACCGGTAAGCAAGTGCGCGATGTACTTTTTGTTGAAGATGTTATTCGTCTCTACGAACTCGCTATAGAGAATCAGGATATTGTGAATGGCAAAGCATACAATGTCGGCGGTTCTCCTGCCAACACCATCTCACTGGTTGAATTTTTCGAACATATCGATAGCGAGTTTGGCCTTAAACCGACACTCAAGAAAGGCGATACTCGTCCGGGTGATCAGCCGATCTTTGTTGCCGACATTAGGCGAGCAGAAAAAGATCTTGGTTGGAAACCCGAGTATGACGTAACACGTGGCATTGCCGCAATGCATGCATGGATGAAGGATAATAAAGACGACATCGTGAAGGTGTTCGAATCTAAATAGTTGCATCACGTTCGTGTATGAAAGTACTTATTGCAACACCACTCTATCCGCCGGACGACGGAGGACCGGCGACATATGCACAGGCGCTTGAAATGGCGCTTCCCTTAGCAGGAGTCGAGGTGGTACTTCTTTCGTTCAGCAAATTCAGACATTATCCGAAGATAGTGAGTCACTTGCGCTACACTGTTGCACTGTGGCGTCTTGCGAAAGATGTTGATCTCATTTATACGCTCGATCTTGTGTCCGCGGGAGTTCCTGCATATATTGTCTCAAAACTTTCCGGCAAGCCACTTGTCTTAAAGATGGTCGGTGATTATGCTTGGGAACAGGGGACACAGCGCGCGGGAGTCAAAGAAAATCTCGATGAATTTGTGAAGCGTAGCGATTATCCATGGCTGGTAAAAGTGTTTCGTTTTCTGCAAACGAAAGTTGCAAGCCACGCGGTGAAGGTGATCACACCGAGCTATTACTTGAAGGGTATCGTCAGCGCTTGGGGTATCGACCCGGACAAGATCGTTGTGGTATATAACTCGTTCAAACCAAACTTGCCGAAGGAAGAGAAGAAAGAGTTGCGCCATGAATTCGGCATCGAAAGACCGACCGTGATATCGGTCGGACGATTCGTGCCGTGGAAAGGATTCAAGGTGCTGATGGATGCGGTCGCTCTCGTTCAAAAAGATATCCCTGATGTGCAGCTCGAGATAGCAGGAAGCGGTGATGACTCCGAGTATGTCACATATGCCAACAAGCATGAATATAATTTCGTGAAGTTCTTGGGACTCGTGGATCATGAGACACTGATGAAACGCATCCGTGCGGCGGACTGCTTTGCGCTCAATACTGGGTATGAAGGACTTTCTCACTTACTGCTTGAGGCGATGGCACTCGAGACACCGGTGGTGACGACGAGTGTCGGCGGGAATACCGAGCTCTTTGAAGTAAGTCCACAAACACACAAGCGGGGAATTCTTACTGCATACAACGACAAAGCCGCGCTTGCTGCCGGCCTCACACTCATGCTGACAGACAAAAAGACACCACTATATATGGCAAAAGAAGCCAGTACTTTTGTTTCATCATTTACCGAAGAACGCATGATCCGTGATATCGTAAAAGAACTAAAGCAAGTCATCTCATGAAATTACTCATGCTTTCAACCGACAGGGCGTTATTTGAAGCCGATTCGCCTGTGCGTACTCGGCTCATCGAGCAGGCAGCACTCGTTAAACATATACATGTCATTGTGCTTACTCCTTCGGGTAGTGCTTTTGCTCTGCAAGAGGTGAGTCCATCGCTCACGCTTCACCCGACAAGTTCAAAAAGTAAGTTCGCATACCTTCCTGATGCGTATACGCTCGGAAAAAATATCTTAGCAGAAAGGAATCCGAACGATGCGTGGCTTGTGAGCGCGCAAGACCCGTTCCTCGTTGGTGCGCTCGGATATCTGCTCGCCAAGAAGTTCAAACTCCCGCTACAGCTACAGCTGCATACTGATCCGTGGAGCATTGCGTGGCGGAGTGAGCGACTGCGCAATAAATGCGAGTTCATGATCGCGAATTTTCTCCTCACCCGCGCGGACGGCATCCGTGTCGTTTCTGAGCGGGTGAAGCGCAGCATCCTTGCGCTCGGTGTCGCTCCGGAAAAAATAGCGGTCATCCCGATATTCGTCGACGTGGAGTATTTCATCAAAGCGAAACCCTCGTTTGATCTCCACAAGTCGTATCCGCTCTCTCCGCGCATCATCCTCTCGCTTGGAAGACTTGTGCCTGAGAAAAATTACAGCAAACTGATCCGTGTATTCAGAGAGGTACACAAGGCAAACGCTGACGCGATGCTGCTCATCATCGGCTCGGGTCCTGAACGCGAGCGACTGCTCTCACTTGCACGCTCGCTTGATCTTGAAAGTGCAGTGGTACTTCTGCCCTGGGCGAGAGACGTGGTGTCATACTACAAGAGTGCCGACCTTTATGTGCAGCCGTCACTCTATGAGGGCTGGGGGATGGCGGTGATCGAAGCGATGGCCTCGGGGCGAGCAGTCGTCATGACTGATGTTGGGTGCGCCGGTGAAGTGCTTAAGGATGGTGAGTCTGGAGTGGTAGTTCCCTCTACTGATGAGCAAACGCTTGCGAGTGCAATGCTGCGACTCCTTTCTGATGATGAACTGCGGTCAAGTCTTGGGCAAGAGGCACAAAAGGCTGCCCGCAAGCTTGCGACCAAACAGGAAACCCTTGCGTTATATAAGAAAAGCTGGGAGGATGCCGCACATCTGGAGCATGGGCCTACCGCGCCGGGCATACAAGAAATAGTAAAAGCGAAAAAAGTCAGCACACCAAAACATGGAACCAATTCAACAAGAAAAAAGCCAAGCAAAAAATAGAAAGGTCGTGGTCATCGGCGGAGGAACCGGTACCTTTACCGTGCTTTCCGGGCTCAAGCATTACCCGGTCGACCTCACCGCGGTGGTGACCATGGCGGACGACGGCGGCTCGACTGGACGCCTGCGCGATGAATTCGGGGTACTTCCGCCTGGAGATCTGCGCCAGTGCCTGGTCGCGCTTTCGGATGCAGACATGGTCATGCGCCAGTTGTTCAATCACCGTTTCGACAGAGGCGACCTCAAGGGCCACAGCTTCGGCAATATTTTTATATCGACCTTAGAGCAGGTAACCGGTGATCTCGATAAAGCACTCGACGTCGCCTCAAAGATCCTCAATATTCGTGGACGGGTGATGCCGGTGACGCTCGACAAGATAGCGCTCAATGCGGAACTTAAGAACGGAAAAATACTTTCTGGTGAGAGTGAGTTCATGAACTACCAGCTGGTCTCTAAGTACGGTATCAAGAAAATGTTCCTCACTCCCAAGGCGAAGGCAAACCCGAAAGCAGTGAAGGCTATCAAAGAAGCAGACCTTATCGTTGTCGGCCCTGGGAAACTCTATACTTCAGTACTGCCGAACTTCCTTGTGCCCGGAATAGCAAAGGCATTCATTGCATCAAAGGCCAAGAAGGTCTATGTCACCAACCTCATGAGTCAGCAGGGACACACGGATAATTTTTTTGTTTCGGATTATGTGAAAGTGATGGAGAAATATATAGGAAAGAAAGGAGTATTCGATGTGGTTATTTATAATAACAAGAAAGCACCAAGTCAGCTGGTCAGAAAATATGCCGATGAAGGGGAGCCGGTGGTCTGTAGTGCAGAGTGTCTGAGGGGCGATTTTGAGCTCATAGGTACCAACCTACTTTCAGACGGTCTCGCAAATGTCCCAAAAGTTGATCTCCTTCGCCGCACACTCATCCGCCACGACTCCGAAAAACTGGCCAAAACAATACTCCAATTGCTCGGATAGGAGATATTGACATTTTATATAAAATATGATATTTTATAAGGGTATCGTTCTTTGAATCATACTGCTTTCCGACTCTACTTTGTCGGCTAGCTGTACACTGTGAGGAAAAGAACACTCAATTCTCAACCTGCCCATCCCAATCAGGGCACACTTCGAAAGGAAGTCTCCATGAAGACCTCGGTTTTTGCTACCACTCGCTCGTTTCAGGGTGGCGCCACCTTTGCCACATTCAATGTGGAGAAGTTCAACAAGGGCGTAGTATTGCCCATCAAGAAGCTACTCGATTCCGCACCTCCCGAGTTTCGCGGCATCGCCGTGGTCTCGTGTGGGGAGCATGGCTCGAAGTACGCGGAAGAAGTGCGTCTCGAAGGAAATGCGAACTGGAATCCGACCATGAACGACGAGGATCCGAGCAACAGTTGGTTCGCGACTCCGACGATCCACTACCTCCACGAAGCATTCCCGAAGGAGATCGCCGCTGGTCTCGTCGTTCCGATTCTGTGCCGTGACTGGGGTCTGAATGCAGGTTCTGCGACCGCCATCAACGCCGGCATCGCCGTTGCGCGCGAGCGTGATGCGAGCGACACACTGGTGTGGAGTCCCGAGATCAATCTCGATGGCTTCATGCTGAAGGCAATGCTCTCCCACAAGGAGCGCAATGCCTTGAAATTGGTCGGCTACATGCGGAGCAACTGGTTCCTGAGGCTGCAATGGCAGTTCGCACAGAACACTTGTGCGCTGTGGGACCTCGAGACCCTGAAGGCAATTGGCGACATGAATCCCGACTGCAACGGCGACGGCATCACCGTCGTGTCGACTCCGGAATTCGGTGACGTCGCGCTCGCGGGCATGGAGGACTTCGAGGCGTATCTGCGCGCTTCTCGCCATCAGGGTGAGTTCCTGCGCTGGGGTAACGCCGGTGTCTCTTCGCCTGCGGACTGGGACCTTTCACTGAAAGAGCCTGGCACACCGGAGTATGACAACAACGCCAAAAAGATTGCTCGTCAGGGTCTTGTGATGAACGAGTATGCCAGACGCATCTTTCCGGAGTACACCCTGAGTGAACTCTACCGGCAAGTGATGAAGCCGATCTTCATCGGTTGAACCAATTGTGCAGAAGCACGTAACCCGCCCGCAAGGGTATCCGAGTGCGACGATGTAGCGCTCCAACTCAAGGAGATAGTTCATGTCCCGATTCACCATTGGCACACGCTTTTTCGGCAAGGACCCTGCGAAGGATCTGCCGCGTATCGCGACGTTCATCGAAGCCGGGCAGAAGATCGGCAAGGTGCTGGTCGCGGTCAACACGGCCGAAGACAAGTGCGACACGATCGGCTACTGTGCCGCAAACTTCCCTGACGCCGACGTGTTCGCGGTTACCCCGTGGCAGAAGTTCGTCGCCCCCTTGAACGCCATCGTCTACCGCGCGGCACTCACCGGCTCGGACCGGCTGCTCCTCGCGAGTGCCGAGTTCGCGCCGAAGGAGAGCGACGTTGCATCGCTCGCGATGCACGTGCACGCGGGCACGCTGGTCGCGGGTGCGCGTTTGGTCGAGCACGACTGGAAGGGCGGGATGGTCGAAGGCACGGGCCTCACCGTTCCATGGAACACCTTCGCGCTGTGGAACCTCGATCACTTGGCCAAGTTCGGCTTCGCGCTCGCAGGGGATGCACCGTTTGACCCCACCACCAAGCAGGCCGGCGTCGAAGAGGTCGTGGCCATCGCGCTCTATCAGAAGCTCTCGCAGCTTTCGGCCAAGCTCGTCTCGATTCCCGGCTTCTACAAGGAGTGGAATTTCGACGGCTGGGACCAGGCGCGCCTCGATGCGCACCATGCCAAGCTTGCGGCCAAGTTGCCGCGCCCGGCGGCGCAGCTCAAGTGGGCGGGACTCTCTGCTCCCACGATCGAGCAGGTCGGCTAGTCGGAGCGTCTGACTTCACAGTGAAACAAGGATGCCCCGCGAGGAAACTCGCGGGGTTTTTGTTATACTACTCGGATGGAACAAACAGCCAGGGACGCGGCAAAACTCCTCGAGCGAAATCGTGTCGGGGCGATACTACGGGTATTTTCGAACACCCCTGACTCGGTGGGGGCACAGGTCGACTCGTCAATGGACGCAGTGCGGCGACTCCTCGCACTCCGTGCCGGAGAGCGGGCGGTATTCAGCCGCATCGATCTTCTTGTCTCAAGCGACCCCGATTTCGAGGATACCGATTGTGGACTCACTGCCGCGCGACTGCGCGAGGTGGTGAAGGCCGAACTTCCTGATGCACCGGTATTCGTTTCGGAAATAAAGAAGGGTGACATCTATTGTATGCTCCTTAACTACGGTGTCGCCAGTCAGCTTGAAGATCGCATCGCCTATTCGTTCATTCTCTCTCATCTTGCGGGAAGCTATGCAACCAAGGAAAATATCGACGGCTTGCTCTCGGCGATGTTTCATAAAGCTCGTGTCGCGGGAATCGCGATTCGTGAACTTGAAGTATCGATATCGAGAGGTAGAATCATTAATACCTGTGCGATGTGGCACAACAAAAGTCTTGCAACGGTGGGAGGTTTCGATCTGCGTGCTGCAAAACCGGCGCTTGTACATGTGCATGAACGCGAGAAAGTGACGGCGTGGAGTGATACTAAGGCATTAAGACACGGGGACGGTACTGTCGAATATCATGTCGCTGGCTGCGAGGAGATAATCCCGCTCGTACGTTTTGTACGCTTCTTCGGCAAGAGTATTCGTGTGGTCGAAGCAAAAGGTGAGGGGATATCATGGAAAGAAGCTGACGAAAAGATCGATCCGAAAGGATATCACCGGCACCTTGCCAACCTTGCCACAAAGGAACAGCGCCAAGCGAAAATGGCTGCTACCGAGGGAGTCGATCTCGAGTTTATAGAAAGAGGGCTGATGGATCCGCAGATAGACAGTCCGAGTGAAATCGAATAATCTCACATTATGAAAATACTCATTACCGGTATCGGGGGTGCAATAGGTTCGCATGTTGCGGAGGCGCTACTTTTGCGCGGGGAAAGTGTCGTCGGAATCGACAATCTTGATCCGTACTATGATCCGCGTATCAAACAGCTGAGCATCAAGGATGTCGAGAGTGCCGGCGGAAAGGTTGTCATCGGTGATATCAATACCTATGATTTTGGAACCTTGGGAGATATTGATGCCATCCTTCACTTCGCGGCTCAGCCGGGGATCTCAGCCGGGACGAACTTCGATCATTATGTAAAAAATAATATCAGTGCCACACACCGACTTCTTACACATGCGCTCACACAGCCGAAGCTTGTAGCCTTCGTGCATATCTCTACTTCCTCGGTGTACGGAGTCTCAGCACGTGGCAGTGAGGAAGAGCTTCCGCGCCCGACATCACCCTATGGAGTGACCAAGCTTGCCGCCGAGCAGCTGGCACTCTCGAAATATCGCAGCGACAAACTTCCGGTCACCGCACTAAGGCTTTTCTCAGTATTCGGTCCGCGCGAGCGACCGGAGAAGCTCTATCATAAGCTCATTCACGCAATAGAGACCGGAAACACCTTTCCCTTACACGAAGGAAGCGAAAAGCATCTGCGCAGTTTTACCTATATCGACGACATCGTCGATGGTGTCATTCGCGCGCTGGACCGCATCGATGTAGCGCGGGGCGAGATCATCAATATCGGCAGCGAAGAATTGCGCACCACCGGAGACGGTATCGCCATCATTGAGCGCATCACCGGCAAGAAGGCCCCCCTCACGAAAAGCCCTCCGCGCTACGGTGATCAGCGAGAGACCCATGCGGTCATTGGTAAAGCGAAAGAATTGCTCGGATTTGAGCCGAAAGTGACACTTGAAGAAGGGCTTTTGCGCCAATATAAGTGGCATAAAGAAAAGCTTCTGCCGCATCTGGGAGAGGACTAAGCGCGTATTGCAGGAGGGATGATCCTCTGTTATCGTACGATGATCATCACTGCGCGACGTTTTACTCACTGACGCAGTTACCCTATATATGGAAACAACAATCGGATTCATCGGGCAGGGCTGGATCGGGAGAAATCTCGCCGATAATTTTGAGCGCCGCGGGTATAAGACCGTACGTTATGCGAAGGAGAAGCCGTATGACGCTAATCTTGAAAAGCTCAAAGAGGCGGACATCATATTCGTCGCAGTGCCGACTCCGACCACTACCGAAGGTTTTGATGACCGGATCCTACGCGACGCGATAAAGCATGCATCAGCGGGACAGACCGTCGTTATCAAATCCACCGTACTTCCCGGCACCACCGACAGCATAGCAGAGGAATACCCCGAGCTATTTGTCATGCATGCCCCCGAATTTCTGCGCGAGACTTCAGTGAAGAAAGATATCGAGAAACCAGAGCGCAACATCGTCGGACTTCCTACGAAATATAAAGATCATCCTGAATGGAAGAAGCGCGCGGAACGAGTCCTCGCCGTGATACCGAATGCGCCGTACGAGATCATCTGCAGTGCACCTGAGGCGGAGCTCACAAAGTACGGAGGGAATAATTTCTTCTACATGAAAGTGGTCTATATGAATATGCTCTATGATCTCGCGCTCCATCATGGTGCGTCCTGGGATGTGCTTGCGAACAATATGACCGCAGACTCACGCATGGGCGCATCGCATATGCAGCCGGTGCATCAGATGGCGCATCTTGATGAAGGCAAACAAGGCAGGGGTGCAGGTGGGCACTGTTTCCTCAAGGATTTCGCGGCGCTGCGTTTCCATTATGAAGATGCATATCCCGAGCACTCCCACATGCATTCGCTTCTGCGCTCTTTTGAGGCGACCAATAATTATCTTCTCTCCTCGACCGGTAAGGATAGAGAATTACTCGAAGGTGTGTATGGTGATGATATTCTCTGCGTCTGCAAAGTGAATGACAGGGGTGCCACCTGTGTGTGCAAGATGTCACAAGAAGCCTCATAATTCCGTTATGGCCGACAAGATGACCATCGGATTCATCGGACAAGGATATGTCGGCAAGAACTATGCCGATAGTTTTGAAGAACAAGGAATGTCGGTAGTGCGTTATTCGAATGAACGCTCGTATCGCGAGAATAAAGCCGCAATAAAAGATTGCGATGTGGTATTCATTGCGGTCCCAACTCCGACCACGGTGCGCGGATTCGACGACTCTATTCTGCGTGAAGTCTTGGGTGTGGTCGGAGAAGGGAAGATAGCGGTTATCAAGTCGACTATTCTTCCCGGGACGACCGCGCAACTTCAGAGTGCCTATCCCAAGATATACGTGCTCAACTGCCCGGAATTTCTGAGTGAGAAGCAGGTGCGCTATGACATTGATAATCCTGATGCAAATGTTATCGGTATGCCGGTCGACACTCCTGAGTATAGGAAGAAAGCAGCAGTGGTAGCTGAGCTGCTCCCGAAAGTGCCGACCATCATCTGCACTTCGAAGGAAGCTGAACTTATTAAGTATGCGCACAATATCCACGGGTTCATCGAGATCATTTATGCAAACTTGCTGTACGACCTTGCAGATAAGCTTGGGGCAAACTGGGATACCGTGAAAGAGTTCATGAAGCATGATAGATTTATGACGGACCGCTATGCGTCGCCGGTCCATGCTTCGGGACATTCAGCACTTCCCGGTCGCGGCGCAGGCGGACATTGTTTCATCAAAGACTTCGCAGCATTCAGGCAGTTCTATGAGCGAACGGTCACCGATGAGAAGGGTTCAAAGATCCTCGCAAGCCTTGAAGAGAAGAATATCGATCTCCTCGTCTCGTCAAAAAAGGATCTCGACCTTCTTTGCGAAGTATTCGGCAATATAAATCCAACGACATGATATGAGAGTACTATTGATCACAGAGAAGCTCGATAAGCATGATGAGGTCGCCTCCTATTTTCACGGCAGGCTGCTTGATTTTGCTGACGAGTGCGAAGCGCTTTCAGTGATGGTGCTCGAGAACAAGAGTCACAGTCTTCCTCAGAAAGTCGAGATATTTTCGCTCGGCAAAGAGAAGGGGGCATCGAAGCTAGGGCTTCTCCTTAACTTTTACCGCTATATATTTGCTAATGCATCCAAATACGACCGAGTGTTCGTACACCGCAATACGCTCTATATCGTCTTGGGGGGTCTCTTCTGGCGTCTTTTGGGCAAGGAAGTCACGCTCTGGTACAGTCATGCCTACAACGATTGGATGCTGTATGTCGCTGTCTTTTTTTCCAGCCAGGTCATCACTCCGACAGAAACGAGTTTTCCGTTCAAGACCAAGAAACTTAAAGTACTCGGCGGGCACGATCTCGATGCATATGTCTGTCAGATAAAAGGCGGATAGAGTGAATAGTATGAAACTGCTTATCATCACACAGAAGGTCAATAAGGATGACGGATATTTCGGCTTCTTTCATGATTGGCTGAAACTTTTTGCTGCGCAATGCGATGAAGTCACGGTCATCGGACTTGAAGTGGGAAGCTATGACCTGCCAAGCAACGTGCGGGTCCTCTCGCTCGGAAAGGAAGACGGTCGCTCACTCCTCAAATATGTGACGCGTTTCTACCGATATGCATGGAAGTATCGCAATGCATACACCCATGTGTTCTGTCATATGTGTACCGAATATGCGATCCTCGGTGCGCCGATATGGAAATTGCTTCGAAAAAAGATCGGTCTCTGGTATATCCATCGCAACGTAAATATGAAACTCCGTCTCGCAGAAAAACTGATCGATGTCGCATATACCTCCACACCGGAGAGTTTCCGTATCGAAAGTAAGAAACGTAATTTCATGGGGCAGGCGGTCGACCTTGCGAAGTATGCGCGCCCCGCACATGTAGAGCGAGAGGATGACACATTCACTATAGTTTCGGTCGGTAGGCTCACGCCGATAAAGAATCTTGATACACTCATTCGCGCGACCGCCATTCTGCGTGAGCGCGGACACAAACTCAAGGTGAAACTGATCGGCGCGGCAGTGATGGAAAAGGATGTCGCATATGAAAAGATGCTACATGAACTCGTCATCGAACTCAAGCTCGAAGAGCAGATCATTTTCGTCGGCAATGTGCCAAATAAAGAGATTGCCGAGTATTACTGGAAGAGTGACCTCTCACTCAATCTCTGTCCGACCGGCGGTATGGATAAGGCAATACTCGAATCGATGGCGGGAGGTATTCCTGCCATCGTTTCAAACGAAGCATTTCGTGACTACTTTGGTGAACATGCCAATGAGCTGATATTCCAGCTACGCGATCCCAAGGACTGTGCGGATAAAATAGAAGAGTATATCAAACGTGAAGATAAAAGATCTCTCAATGCATTCTTGTTTGCACAAGTCTCCGAACGTTCAAGTCTTGAGCGTCTGATCACGAATATCCTCGCTATCCTAGGCAAAGCATAGCCAAAAGATCATTAGGGTAATAAAAAAATGGGTCCGCATTACTGCGGACCCATGAGGTCGATACACCTGCTTCAGCTGCGGCCGACTTCCTTGAGCCGGATGATGTCAGCTTCGCCGAATGCGAGCTCGGACATTCCTGAATGGTGACTCTGGGTGAGTGCTTCGGTGAAGGTCACCGCCAGCTGTGCTTCGTTGTAGTCGCACAAGCGGGGATCGATACAGCCTGGCCTTGCCGCAAGAAATGCTTCGGTCTGTGCGGCGATCTTGTTGCATGCGAACTCATGCGTTTCGGTCCTGTTGCCGTCGAGCATGGTCACCGCAAGTCGGTCGATGATCGTGCCATCCTGACGCACATCGAAATTCATCTCGATGCTGTAGACCGGAGAAGACGGGGAGTCCTCCCGACAAAGCACCGCCGTGACACGCCGCACCTGCGCACTCTTGAGATACGAGCTGTGGTGGCTGATGAGCACCTCGCCATGGTCGGTCGAGATGGTCTCTATTGCCATGGTGCTTGCATTCACTCTGGCAGGGAACGACGGATCAAGCGCCGCCGCTTTCGCTTGTGCGGCTGCGTCAGCGTACGCAGGATAGGTGAGCCGGCCGTAGACCAGGATCTCCTTGAACTGCTGCCCAATCTTTGCCAGGCTGTGCAGGATGCCCGCACCGTGGACGGTCTCGTCCTCGAGGTCGCCGGGTGTTGGACGAGTATCGCCGAAGCGATTCTTGCCCCAGACGCTGCTGCCTTCGGTGAGGATGAGTCCTTCTTCCTCCATCATGCACATGAGGTGGAGAATGGCCGGTGAGAAGTTCATCAGAAAGCCGGTGAAGATGAAGGCCTGAGTCTCTCTGGCCTTCGCATGGATCAGCTTCATGGCGTTCATGTCGATGGCGAGCGGCTTTTCGCACAGAATGTAGCTCACACCGTGCTCCATCAGTTCGATGAGTACCGTGTGGTGACTCGGGGTGGTGGTTGCGACGATGGCTGCGGTATCCTCTCCGGACGGATCGAGCGCGTACGTCATCATGTAGGTGAGGTCGGTACTGACGGCAAGTCCGACGAACCGCTCTCCCGCGGCTTCTGCCTTCGAAGTATCAATGTCGACGCCGAAGATGTTTCCGATGGGATGGCCTTGCGCCAGAAGGGTCTTGATGTAGGTCTGGCCCATTTGTCCGAGGCCGACGACGAGAATTTTCATGTGAAGATCTCAGTTTGTATTGAAGGGCATGTCCGCATTTCATTGCGAACTCCGTATTTTACACTACCATTTTTATTCAAATAGTCAATAGCCACCTACTTCAGATGGGTTTTCGTGCGATCACTAAAATGTTCTGCTCACCTGAGCCGCTCGCGCGCCCGACGACCTCACTCCCGACTATATTGAAGCCGCTCTTTTTCATAAGTCGAAGAAGTCCGCGCTCGGTAAATGCATGCAGATAGCGCGGATGTTTGTCTTTGCCAAAGGTGTGCATCATGTCGCCCGATTCAAGCGAAGAAAGAAAGAAAAGACTTTTCAGTGCCTGAAGAAATAGTCGTGAAAGATAACGCGGTCGCCAGAGGTGCCATGTGGTGATGATGAGTACTCCACCCGGACGCAGTACTCGCGCCGCCTCTTTGAAGAACACCTTTTGCAGTTCTTTCCCTGGGATATGATGCACGACTGCGAACGAGTAGGCGATATCAAATGTATTGTCGGGAAAGGGAAGTTCGGTCGCGTCACCCAAGACGAAATTTCCTTCGGGGAATTTTTTCCGGGCCTCATTCAGAAGTCCTTGTGAATTATCAACCCCGGTGTACGTTACCTTACGTTCTTTGACGATCGGATAGAATCTACCGTTGCCGCAGCCGATATCGAGGACCCGCATGTCCGGGTTCGCATGCTCTTTAAGGAATGCCAATTCCTCCCAAAATGTATTTCTGGTCCCGGAAAATTCTTTGGCCATATTGTCATATGACTGCCGATTTTCTTTAAGTATCTTTGCCGCGACATGTTTGCGCATGACTTGAGTGTAGGACAAAATTGCGAAAAGAAAAGCCGCGGACCCTTTTATCAAGGTTCCGCGGCGTGTGCCCGGTCGGGATGCTCAGAGGAAGAAGCTTTCAATCCGTTCTCTCACGAGACGGAGGTTGTGTTCCGTGTTGAACATGAACATCATCGGGCTGACTTCGGGAATGACCGGTCCGCGCCAGTCACGGTCCACACATTCACCTGCGAGCCACGAGAGTGCCGGTGCAAGCTTGCCGTCGCCTGCGAGACATCTGCCGTCAGTACTGCTATTACCGATATCGTTCCAGTGGATCTCTCTGCCTCGGCCCTCAAAGAACCTTGTCTCGCGGATCACGCGCTTGGTCGCCGAAAGAAGTTCTCCTTCGGAATACTGCATCAGTAATTTTCCGGTCGGAGCATTGAGTGCATGTTCGAGCGCGTGCACCGTGTCGTACACGACGCCGATGTGAGGCAAGCCCTCTATCACGTAACGCAGGTAGTCCGCATAGCTTATGCGGTGCTTCCTCCGGGAGCCAAAGCCACTCCAGACCGTTGCCGTCTGAAACACCGGGACAAAGCGGGGAAGTGCTCCGGGGAGTACCTTCTGCATCGCAACTTCAGGAAAACGGTCGCCATACACGACGAAGTTCTCACCGGCAGCTTGTGCCGCGATGTCGCTAAGCAGATAACCGTCTTTGGGTAGAACCCCGAGCATGGCGAGCAGCTTGTTCGAAAGCATGCCGCCGCTTTCACTGTAGCTCCAGGGTTGGTGAAGTGTGAGGTGTAAGCTGTGTGCACGAGCGACTCCGCGGTACTCAGCTACATGCTCCGGTCGAAACACGGTGTATTCGATACCGCCGTATCCCGCGGCACGCAGGTGAGCACACTTCTCTTCGAAGTTGCGGCCCGCGAATAAGAGCGAGAGACTGTTGAGAGAAACCAGTGGTTGACTGGAAGCGGCCATATAGCCCTTTCAAGGTAGTTTGTCTGTTCAATATTATGACATAATTTATACCATTTAGTCAATTACACCGAATGGGTCAATTTGCTACTGTGGGCAAGTGTTATTTGCAGCCCTCAAAACCAGTAAGGACGTCGACAACCTGAGAAAGAAGATCATTAAGGATGAAGTGCTTCTCGCGCACCTCATGCGCGTGCGCAGTAAGATGCATTACCCGAAAGATGGTGTGCGTCATGCGGCAGCAAGAGAAAGCGACTTGCCATCGCAGGCCGAGCTTATCGCGCTCTATAAAGAGATGATCGCCGAGGGAAGCGAAGAGAAGAACGACGAAGTGCTTCTTCTTCTGCGAAAGATCAAGACCAAGTCGAACTCAGGGGTGGCGGTCGTCTCGCTCCTCACCAAGCCATTCGCCTGCCCCGGTCGCTGCACGTATTGCCCGACCGATGTATCGATGCCGAAGAGTTACCTGGCAAAGGAGCCCGCTGCCGCGCGCGCACTGATGAATGACTTCGATCCGTACATGCAGATCACCAATCGCCTGAAAGCGCTTGAGATGAACGGTCACCCTACGGATAAAATAGAGATGATCGTCATCGGCGGTACCTGGAGTTTCTATCATCCGAGCTATCAGGAAGAATTCCTCATCGGCTGTTATCGCGCATGCAATGACTACGGCACTGATAAGGATTCACGCAAAGAAGAATACAAAGACAGGCTCGAATATCTGCTCAAATTGCAAGATGAGAATGAAAGCGCGAAATGCCGCATGATAGGTCTCTCGATAGAGACCCGCCCCGACTACATCACACAGTTCGAGATAGAGCGCCTGCGCGCATTTGGTGTGACCAAGGTCGAGATAGGAGTGCAGCATCTTGATGATGATGTACTCAAACTCACCAAGCGCGATATGAAGATAGAGCGGGTGAAGCGCGCGACCGAGCTACTGCGCAATGCCGGATTCAAGATGGTCTATCATATGATGCCAAATCTCCCCGGCTCGACCCCCGAGCGCGACATCAGTATGTTTGCGGAATTATTCTCCGGTGAGGATTTCCATCCCGACATGCTCAAGATCTATCCGTGTATGGTCTTGGAGCACAGTGAGTTGTATGAGACCTGGAAAGAAGGCGGCTTCAAAGCGTATACCGACCCCGAACTCATTGAAGTGATGCGCGAAGAGAAGAAGCTGGTCCCGCCATACGTGCGCATCCTGCGTGTGTATCGCGATATTCCCGCATCCTACATCAAGGCCGGTAGCACGGTCTCAAATCTGCGCCAGGTAATGGACGAAGACATGAAAAAGAACGGCTGGCGCTGTCGCTGTATCCGCTGCAGAGAAGTGCGTGAAGCAGTAGTGAACGCGGAGGACTTCACACTCTCGAATATTACCTTCCGTACGCCGTCCGGCACCGAAATGTTCCTCAGTTATGAGAACAAAGAAAAGCATCAGCTGGTGTCATTTACCCGGCTGCGTCTTCCTGACAACGGGGGAGAAGATGCGCCACTTCCGGCACTTAAAGGCGCTGCACTCATTCGTGAGCTTCATACCTATGGCAGACACACGAAAGTCGGCGCGAACGGCAGCCAGGGTCAGCACGTCGGATTCGGCAGACGTATACTCTCCGAAGCGGAAAACATCGCAAAAGAAAAAGGCTTCAAAAAAATTGCTGTCATATCCGGAATCGGCGTGAGGCAATACTACCGCAATCTTGGCTACCATCTCGAAGGAACGTATATGGTGAAAGAGCTCTAGGAATTTTCTCTTTCGCTCTCCTTTTTGCTATAGTGGGCAAACCACTATGCGCTACATCGTACTCCTGCCGACCTACAATGAACGGGAAAATGTCCGGGATATTATTCCCGAGATATTCGACGTGCTTCCTGAGGCAGAGATCATGGTAATCGATGACAATTCACCTGATGGTACAGGGGAAGTAGTCGATGAGATGATCACCCGCTACCCGCTGCTCTCTATCTTGAAGCGCCCAGGCAAGCAGGGGCTTGGGGTTGCATACAAACATGCGATCAGTGAGGTACTGAAACAGAATGTACATGATTATGTTTTCACCATGGATGCGGACGGCTCACATGACCCTTCGTATCTCGCGGCGATGCTCGAAGCACTCGATGCACACGACCTGGTCGTCGGTTCGCGTTATGTGAAAGGCGGAGCGGTCGAGAATTGGGAACAGTGGCGTTATATGCTGAGCAAATACGGAAACATGTACGCGCGGTTTTTCACTGCAAGCGGGATAAACGATCTTACGGCGGGATTCGTCGGCGTGCGTACCGAAACACTGCGCAATATGCGTTTCGATGAGCTTGGATCGTCCGGATATGCCTATCAGATCGAATTCAAATTCCATGCGGTGCACCATGCACATGCTCGCACCAAAGAAGTGCCGATAGTCTTTAAATCACGTCGTGAAGGAGAGTCGAAGATCTCGCATCATATTGTGCACGAAGGGCTTAAGACCCCACTGAGACTATTCGCAAAGCGTCTCGGTTACAAAAAGTAATATATGGAAGAAACACCCAAAGACTTACCGGTATGTCATATCTGCGGCTCAAGCGAGACCGGATTTTTTTGCGAGAAGAACGGGCACACGCTCTATGACTGTAAGAATTGTGCATTCACTTTTGTGCATCCGATCCCCAAAGATCTGGCCGCGATTTATGGTGAGAACTATTTCAAAAATGACGGTAGTGGAGAGGCAGGCTACACAGATTACGACAAAGACAAAGAGCCGATGCGTGAGGTATTCGAACTCTACCTAAAAAAGCTCGAAGACCTTGCACCCGGCAAGCGCATCTTCGATGTTGGTGCAGCGACCGGATATTTCCTCGATATCGCAAAACGTGAAGGGTGGAAAACTTACGGCAGCGAGATATCGCCCTATGCGGCCTCTGTTGCACGCTCACGTGGCCACGAGATGACCGAAGGAAGTATCACGGGAGAGATGTCCGTAGAGATCGATGCGGCGACACTTTGGGACGTGCTTGAGCATGTCGATGATCCGCGCGCATATCTCTCGGCACTCAACCGTATGCTCGCGGATGGCGGTATGCTTGCGATAAATACCGTTGACCGCTCGAGTTTATGGGCGAGGGTGATGGGGAAACGCTGGCATCTTATCGTTCCGCCTGAGCATCTCTACTATTACGCTCCCAACAATCTGACCATGTTGCTTAACGATGCAGGGTTTGAGGTGCTTGAGGTCAAGAAGATAGGAAAGAAGTTCTCGCCTGCATATGTATTCAAAACCCTCGCCGCGTGGCAAGGGCTCACGTTCTGGGAAACGCTTGCACGTTTCTCAGAGAAGCCACTCTTGCGGAAACTCGCGCTTCCGATAAATCTGCGCGACAATGTATTTGTGCTTGCAAAGAAGGTCGGAGAGCGAGCGTAACAGATATGAAACACTACATTCAACGGTACGCAAAAGTAGTCAGATTCCTCACTGCCGGCGGCTGTGCGGCAGTCGTCAACCTTGGCGTGTTCTATCTGACGAATGTGAACGGACATTATCTTCGTGCTTCGATCTACGCATTCTTTGCCGCATTCTTGGTGAGTTTTCTGTTGCAGAAATACTGGACGTTCAAAGAGCATACCCACAATTTGGTCAAAACCCAGATGCTCATGTATCTTGCGACAGCAGGAATGAATATTATTATCGGCATCATGCTGCTGTACGTGCTCGTCGAATATTTCGGAATAACGAATCATCTTTTTGCGCAAGTAATCTCACAGGGACTCATCGCATTCCTTTCATATTTTGTTTATAAACATGTGATCTTCAAGCCACGCAGCGCATAAATATGGAAGCTCAAGTCGACAAAAAAGCATATCGATTCGAAAGATACTGCGGACTCGACCGCTGGTCCAGTTATCATTACCAATTGCGTGAGATCCTTGCGCTTTCACCTGCGAGTGTACTTGAGGTAGGTAAGGGCGACGGGGTCATAGGGCATTACCTCAGCGCGAATACCAAAGTCTCATATCGCTCTCTTGATATCGCCGAGGACCTTCATCCGGATATCGTCGGAGAGGTCGAGCATATCCCGCTTCCTGATACCGATGCGGATATCGTCGTCGCATTCGAAGTGCTGGAACATATCCCATTCGAACGTTTCGAGGCTGCACTGCTTGAACTCTCTCGGGTCGCAAAGAAACACGTCGTCATCAGTCTTCCGCATTTCGGTCCGTCTCTGCGTTTCTCATTCAAACTTCCGTTCATCAAAGAAATGAAATTCGCATGGAAACTCCCGTATCACCCAACACATGTATTCGGGGGAGAGCATTACTTTGAGATAGGAAAGAAGGGATATGAGACACCGGTCATTCGTACTCTACTCGCGAAGCATTTTACTATTGAAAAAGAATTTATTCCGTTTGAAAATCAGTACCACCACTTTTTTGTGCTTTCAAAACGTTCATGAAACAGACACTGAAAAATATCTTTTTCCGCATCGCTGCGCTTCTGCCATCGGACATGACAGGGAGAGCGAGTATCTTGATGTACCACTCGGTAAGCGATAACGGAGATTTCTTTTCGGTCACTCCCGTAGAGTTTCGAAAACAAATGGAATATCTGCACGCGAGTAAACGTGAAGTCACCACACTTCCTGAGCTTGTCGCGCGTCAGAAGAGTGGTGCCTTGAAGGGGGGCGAAGTTGCTGTCACCTTTGATGACGGCTATCGCGATAATCTCACACATGCATTTCCGGTCCTAAGAGAACTTGATATTCCAGCCACGATATTCGTCACTACCGGATCGGTCGGCGGGAAGGGTAAGCATGGAGGAAATATGCTTTCCACCGACGAGCTGAAGACCCTGCATGCATCAGGGATCATTGATATTGAGCCGCATTCCGTGACCCACCCGAAATTATCCAAACTCGACGAAGAAAATGCCCGCACCGAAATATACGAATCCAAACAATATCTCGAAAAGCTGCTCGAGAAGCGCTGTGACTATTTTGCATATCCCTACGGCAACCTTAAGGACGAAACCGCAGTTATCGTCCGTGAGCTCGGTTTTATTGCCGCGGTCACGGTGAGAGAGGGGAGTATCGATGCAGAAACGGACGTCTTCCGCCTGCAGCGTAATTCAATAGACTGTCTGACTTCCTGGACGCAATTCCTCGGCAAGATCTCGCGCACCATAGACAGATACCACTCATTCAAACGATCATGAATTTCATCAGTCAGGTATTCGCCGGAAAATCACTCGGACGCATTCTCTTCAATGATGCGGTCGCGCAAAGCACGCGCGCAATTTCCGGGCGCGTTATAGATCTTGCAGGCGGCGCGCATAGCTATGCCAAATATCTGCCGCAAGGTGTGCAACTGGTCGTCACTGATTATCGTATGCACGAAGGAGTAGATGTGGTGGTCGACCTCAATAAACCTCTGCCGTTTCCTGATGCGAGCGAACGAACGCTACTGTGCATGAATGCGGTCTATATACTCGAAGATCGTGTTCGATTCTTTGCCGAAGCAAAACGTGTACTCACACAAGGAGGTACTTTTATTTTCTCGTCACCCTTTATCACTGGCGAGATGCGCGAGCCTCACGACTATGTGCGACTGACCAGTGAAGGGATCATGAAAGAGCTCACTATGGCAGGATGGAGTGATATCACCATTGTTCCATACGGAGAAAGAGGAAGTGCGGCGATATATCTCCTGCATCCGGTATTTCTTTTGAATATCATCAGGCTCCCGTTCTTTGCGCTCGGGCTACTTATCGATAGACTTCTTCCTGAGTCACTCACAAAAGCTCACCCCGCACCCATCGGATATATGGTGACGGTCGTCAAATCATAAATGCTATGAGCAAAAAGATATGTTATGTCGCAAATGTTCGCTTGCCGACCGAGAAGGCACACGGAGCGCAGATCATGAAGATGTGTGAGGCGTTTGCTCGTGCCGGGGAGGTGGTCGAACTCGTCGTTCCCGACAGGCACACGCATATCGGTACTGATCCGTTTGCCTATTATGGAGTAGAAGAGAATTTCATCATCACCAGACTTTGGGTCATTGATTCGGTCAAATGGGGAAGAGCAGGATTTCTTTTAGAAACAGTGACCTTCGCTATCTCCGCATTTTTTCATATACGAGGAAAATATACTGACGTGATATTTGGTCGCGATGAAAGCATCCTCTTTCCGCTGTCATTTCTCCCTGTGCGCAGGCTCGTATGGGAGACCCATACCGGCGCATGGAATTATTTCGCCAGAAAAATGTCAGAGCGTGCCACTTTCGTTGTCGCCATTTCGCAGGGGCTCAAAGACTTTTATCTCAAACATGGCGTTGCAAAAGAAAAGATATTGGTCGCGCACGACGGCGTCGATCTCGCTGACTTCGCTGCGCCACTCTCAACTCATGAAGCGCGCGAGTATCTCGGTATTCCCAAAGAGAGACGCATAGCGATGTATGTCGGCAGGCTCGATGGATGGAAGGGTGTCGATACACTTTTCGCTTCTTCACGTTTTCTCCCTGAAGGCACCACGGTCGTAGTCATCGGAGGAGAAGATCATGAGCTCGACGCACTCAAGGCGGAGCATCCCAAGGTATTATTCCTCGGCTATCGTCCATACAGAGAACTCGCGCGTCATCTGCGTGCCGCTGATGTGCTCATTCTCCCCAACAACGGTAAGAACGAAATATCGGTGAGTTACACCTCGCCGCTGAAACTTTTTGCATACATGGCTGCGGGATTGCCTATCGTCGCATCAGACCTTCCAAGCTTAAGAGAGATACTTGATGAAGAGACCGCGACGCTGGTCGAAGCGGATGATCCGCTTGCACTCGCAAGGGGGATAGAGGCGATACTTGCGGCACCCGAGCGTGCACAGCTGCACGGCGCAAATGCTAAGAAGAAAGTAGAGGGATATTCATGGCAAAAACGTGCGGAGTCCATTCTTGGTGCGATATTCCCAAACGAGATCTAGAAGGATGATAGAAAGACTTGCTGTTTTGCGGGAAAGTCGCTCTAATGGGAAGTAAGAGAACGATATGAAAAAACCCTGGGATACATTTTTTGAACAGAAGATGACGCAGCTGTTCACCGACAAGAAGACCGTTATCGATATCGGCGGCGGTTTGCGCATCGCAAAAGAGAAGAATAACCGCTATGACGAGAAGCGTGCATGGCTTATTCCGCTTGCAGATAAGGTCGATTACAAAGTGATGGATCCGGTTCCGGATTACCACCCCGATCTTGTGGGGGACATCCACGATCTTCCGTTCGAAGATAATTCGGTCGACGCTATTATTTGTATCTCGGTACTTGAGCATGTCGAAGATCCGGCCAAAGCCTTCAAGGAAATGTATCGTGTACTGAAGCCGGGCGGGTACTGTTTCATTTATGTGCCGTTTCTCTACTACTACCATGCGGAGCGCGGATACTATAAAGACTACTGGCGCTTTACCAAAGATATTCTTGAATACCTCAGCAAGCCATTTTCAAAAATGGAGATGCAGTCAGTGCGTGCCGCGACCGAAGCCTGGATACGTGTCTCACCCCTCGGCAGAAGTCAGCTACTGTGCGATCTCGGGTACTTGATAGATAAAGCGACAGGAAAGCTCAAAAGCAATCAAGTGGGAGGATATGACCTGTTCCTCATAAAGTAGAGATATATGGGAGCATTCCTTCGTGAACATAAACGCTATCTCACACTTCTTTCTGTCGCGATACTGCTGTTGTCGCTGCTTCCGGTCTACGAAGTAGTGCACTACCTCGGTAATACATTCCAGGGAGTGCCACCGTCGTACATTGATGATAATTATTATTATGTACGCGCGAAGGAAATAGTCGACGGCTACCCGTGGCTCGGCAATCCGTATTTTATAGAGCACCAGACAGATATCGCCCCCGCATTCGTCCTCCCTGACTGGCTGTATGCACTGCCGATGCTCGCGGGGCTCCCGCTTTTCACCTCCCTCAGTATCGATTTTTCATTCTGGGCGCTCTTGTTCGGGATCTTGGTATATATCAGTCTCCATATGTTCGGACTCTCGAAACGCTGGAGCGCTATTGGTGCGCTCGTCGCATTTACCCAGGTATACCTCCTCATCCTGCGACCGGTGTCGATGCAGATAGTCTTTCCGTTCTACTTGCTGTTTGCGATGGCGGTATTCATCTGGGACAAAGCACCCGAGAAGAAGCGGAACATGTTTTTTCTTGCCGCGACCGCTGCTGCGACATTTTATGACTACGGATATCTTTGGCAGATAATCGCGGTAGAGATGCTCCTCCTCTTTGGTATTACCCTCATGAAAAAAGACCAAGCACGTTTTATCTCGCTTGCGAAAGTCTCAGTACTCACAGGATTGTTTATTCTGCCGTTCATCTCATTTACCTTAAAGCAGGTTCACAACCCGTTCTACTGGCAGACCATGGAGCGCACCGGACTCGTGTACACGCATCTTCCGACCGCACTCGCATTTCAAACTGCAGCGTGGGTCATTGCACTATCGCTTTGTCTTTACATTTCTTCACGCTGGGTTTCCGCCTTGCGCAACGATCCGACATATCGCCGCTTCACCGTGCTGTACTCCTCGCTCGGTATTTCGATGAGCGTCGTGTCACTGAGTAATGTTGTGACAGGTAAAGAACTTGAGACCGCGCAGCATGTCGGACGCTTCATCATCCTCTGGCTCATTATCGGCACTGTTGTGCTCGTCTATCAGTTCATAAAGGCCAGACCGCAAATTTTACGCCTTCGCTTTGGGAAGAAAGCAGCACTTGCACTCTGCTCATTTGTGGTACTTGTCGGCAATGCTTCGTATGCGGGGGATCTACTCACATTCCTCCATCCGACAGAGCGTATCCTTGGCATGGCGCGTGCACAGGAATATATCCCTGCTTACAAATGGCTTGATGCTGTCGAAGCAAAGCCGGTTGTGATATGGGTCGACCCTCATTCAACACTGAATGGAACACTCGAGATCTATACGAAACATTACGTACTCTTCAGTGGCGTCGGTGTGCTGCAGCTGGCGTCGAATGACGAATTGAAAGAAAGATATCTTTTAGCGAACACACTCGACGAGCCGGAAATAACAGTTTCGAGTATCGCCAAAGACACCGGCAACTTTGCCGGGGTTTCAAAGGCACACCATATTGCAAATACGCACAATCGTGCTGTGAAGCTTTGCCGCATCTTCCATCTCTCAGCGTTTGGATATGCATGCGGTGAGTTGACTGACTCTTTGACCATGAATACTCATGTGGCAGAAGATATGTATAAGGAGTATCAAGATACGATACTGAAAGATATTCCCGGCGAGATAGCAAAGTATCATGTCACATACATCATGAAAGATAAGGAACTCGATACGACATTTTACCCAGAAAAATTGTCGAATATCACCAAGGTCTATGAGGACCCTCGTTTTGTCATCTATAAAGTGGCGAAATAACCTCCAACATTGCCTGTTCTTAGGTCGGTTGTTATGATTGCGTTATGACCAATGAATCGCTCTCAATCGTAGTGCCTATCTATAACGAAGCCCTGAATATCCCTATGTTATATGAGCGTTTGACCGATGTGCTGACGCGCATGGGTAATTCCTATGAGGTGATATGTGTGGACGACGGATCAAAAGATAGTAGTTTTGCCGCACTGGCAGAAATCGCACAACATGACCCAAAAATAAAAGTCATTCACTTCAGACACAACTTCGGACAGACCGCCGCTATTGCCGCCGGTATCGAAGCGTCGTCGGGTGACATCGTCATTCTTATTGATAGTGATCTGGAGAATGATCCCGAAGACATCAAGACCATTGTCGACATGATGGACCAAGGCTATGACGTTGTCTCGGGGTGGAGGAAGAATAGATGGAAAGGGGAGTTCGTCACCCGCAAGATCCCGTCACTCGCCGCTAATTCACTCATCTCAAAAGTGACAGGAGTGAAACTCAATGACTTTGGCTGCACGCTTAAGGGTTACCGCAGAGATATCATCAAGAACATCATCCTTTATGGCGAGATGCATCGCTTCATTCCCGCATATGCAAAGCGCCAGGGTGCACGCATTGGTGAAGTCGAAGTGCGCTTCTCACCGCGCATCCACGGTAAGAGTAATTATGGATTCTCTCGTGTTCTTCGAGTGCTTCCTGACTTGCTGCTCCTTAAGTTCCTTGAGAGGTTCATGAACCGTCCGATGCATTTTTTTGCTTACGCCGGTTTCTGGTCATTTTTCTTTTCCATCATCATTCTTGTTGTAGCGCTTGTGCTGCGCTTCACGATGCATATCGATCTGATCCAGACACCACTCCCGACACTCTCAGGAGTACTGCTCATCATCGGTACTCAGTTCTTCCTTATGGGTATCATTGCCGAGATGATGATGCGCACCTACTACGAGTCACAAGGCAAGCGACCCTACATGATCAAAAAAACCATCAACCTTGAAGAAAAGATATAGGAGGTAGGAGATAAGAGATAGGAAAACATACCAATGAGCAATAAGATCCAAGATTTCACAGACCTACTGGCGTGGCAGGAGGCACACAAGCTTGTTCTAGATATTTATGTTGCAACAAAGAAGTTTCCCAAAGAAGAAGTTTTTGGACTGATAAGTCAAATGAGAAGAGCGGCAGTTTCTGTAACCTCAAATATCGCGGAAGGATTCGGTAGGCAGGGGTACAAAGAGCGCGTTCAGTTTTGCTACCTCGCTCAAGGCTCCCTGATTGAACTTAAAAATCAACTCATTATCGCGCGTGATGTAGGATACATGAGTACCCATGAGTTTGAGAAATATATGACCCAGGCTGATCAGTCACATCGCTTGCTCCAAGGTCTCATTACTAAATCAAAGTCGTTTATTGTTCAATCCTGATCTATGCGTCTCATGTATCCTATCTCTTATTTCTTACATCTTATTTCCTCTTAATATGTGCGGCATCACCGGATTCAGCGGTAAGGGGACTGTGGCAGATCTTGAACGGATGGTCGATACCATTCGCTATCGTGGCCCGGACGATGAAGGAAAATATTTCGAGCGCGGCGTAGGTCTCGCATTCCGCAGGCTTGCGATCATCGATCTTACTCCTTCAGGACACCAACCAATGTGGAACAAGGCCGGCTCCATCGGCATCGTATTCAACGGTGAAATATACAATTACCTCGAACTCAAAAAACAGCTCGCGATCGACGGCTACAAATTTCAGAGCACCTCTGATACCGAAGTGATCATCGCACTGTACGAGAAGTATGGTGAGGAATGTTTCGCAAAACTCTCCGGCATGTTCGGTATCGCGCTCTATGACAAGAAGGCCAAGAAGATACTCTTGGCACGCGATAGAATGGGAAAGAAGCCACTGTACTACGGACTATTTGACGGTACACTGGTATTCGGCTCAGAACCAAAGACACTGCTCTCACACCCTTCGGTCACGCGGGCGATAGATCCGCACGCACTTGATGCCTATCTCGCACTTGACTATGTACCGACCCCAATGAGTATTTACAAAGGGATCAAGAAGCTTGAACCCGGATCGTATCTCACGTTTCAAGACGGAGGGATCGCAATAAAAAAATTCTGGGACCCGAACTGGAAAGAGCTCGATATCTCGCTTGAAGAGGCGACACGTACTTTTGAAGAGAAATTTGTTTCTGCTATCGAAGGCCGGCTCATCTCCGACGTCCCGCTCGGCATATTCCTCTCGGGCGGACTCGATAGTTCGAGTGTTGCGTATTATGCCGCACGCATGAAAGATGAACCTATTCACACGTTCTCCATCGGCTTTGAAGAAAAAAGTTTTGATGAATCAGTCTATGCAAAAGAAGTCGCTGCACACATAAAGAGCATCCATCACCACAAGATACTTACCGGCAAGGATTCGCTCGCCGCTATCCCGCAGGTGTTCTTTCTCCTCGATGAACCAATGGCAGATGCGTCCATCATTCCGACGTATCTCCTATCGCGTTACACCAAAGAGCATGTGACGGTGGCACTTGGCGGGGACGGGGGAGATGAACTGCTTGCAGGCTACCCAACATTTCAGGCGGAACGTATCTATTCCATACTGCAGCATTTCCCGCACGCTCTCCGTGAAGGTCTGCCGCGCAAGTTATACGAAAAACTCCCGACCTCGTACGGGAACTTCAGCCTCAAATTTAAACTTGAAAAATATCTCGACGGAATATCAGAAAAAAATATTATCGATAGACACATGCGCTGGCTCGGGACATTTACCGAGCATGATCGTACACAGCTCTATACCAAGAACGCACTGGCAGAAATAAAAGGGAATAATGCATACTCGGAAGCAGAAAGATATTTCAATGCCTCAGGTTCAGTCGATGAGCACAATAAACTGCTTTATGCCTATCAGCGCAGCTACATGATGGATCAGGTGATGGTGAAGGTCGACAGGGCGAGCATGTTCGCGAGTCTTGAGGCGCGCGCACCGTTTCTCGACTACGAACTGGTTGAATTCGTGAATCGCCTGCCATACAACATGAAACTCCACGGTATGACCGGCAAGTATCTGTTAAAAAAACTCATGGAAGGAAAACTTCCGAACCATATCATTCACCGCAAGAAAAAAGGTTTCGGTATTCCTGTCGGTGCATGGCTACGCGGTCCGCTCAAAGGATGGGCGGAAGATCTCTTGTTCGGTGAGCATCAAATGCGCAACCAGTACTTCTCATCGGTATATATCAGGGATATATGGGAAGAACATCAGTCCGGAAAGAGAGACCATCGTAAAAAACTATGGAATCTTCTCACACTGCTTGAGTGGGCAAAACGCTACTAGCTGTTCTTTTTTGCGATGATCATTCCCGACACTCCGAACGGGAAGTTCGTGAACTTGAGGCATCTGCGCTCGAGGTCGAAGATAAAGAATAGTATCTTATTGACCAGTCCGTCTCCTGTCTCTGTTTCGGATTCCATTTTGATGCCGAGTAGTCGTACGCTGATGCGTACAAGTGCGATCAGAGGAAAAAGGAATGTATTGAAATAGCTTCTGCGTTCTATGGTGAAACCCAAGCGTTCAAATTTTTCGACGAGTACTGGTAATCGATAACGGCGATAGTGGAGACTTACTTCATCGGTGACACTCCATAATGACTGAAATGTCGGCACAAAGATGATCGCAGTTCCGCCCGGCTTAAGTACCCGGTGTATCTCCACTATGCCCGTCTCGTCGTCCGGCAGATGCTCAAGTACATCGAGGCAAAGTATCGCATCAAATGAGTCGGGAGGGCAGCCGGTCGCCTCCACACTGCCGAGGCGTACATCCTTCACTCCTCGTGATATACAAAAGTCGACGGCTTGCTGCGAAAAATCGATGCCGGTCGCAGTTCCATAGCGCTCGAGTTCTTTGGTGAGCGCACCAGTGCCGCAGCCAATATCGAGAATAGCGAGGTTCGTTCCTTTGGTATATGCCCCGATAAGATCATGCACCAATCGACGCCTGACGGCATACCACCAGTGCTTCTCTTCATGACTGTAGAGCGTTTCATAATGGACACTTTTCACTCTCAGAGTGTATCAGAGAGGAGGCGCAGCACAAAATCTCGTTCTATATTCAAGCTTGTTTTCGCCAAATCGTGCTGGTACACTAGAACAACTTCAGCCTTTCCGAAGTCTGTTTCTTATCACTTACTTCTTATCTCTTAAATCTCGCATTTCACATGTCTTCGCAAAACCGTTTTGGCTACGAATGGGACAAATATTCATGGGTCGACGAGAACTATGAAGGGCAGTTCCGCAACTGGACGAACCCGATGACTCCTGATGACTGGAAAGGCAAGCGCATCCTTGATGTCGGTTGTGGTATGGGACGCAACAGTTTTTGGCCGATGAAGTGGGGGGCAACTTCGGGGATCGCATTCGATTATGACGAACGTTCGGTCGCACGTGCGAAGGAGACACTCAAAGACTTTCCGTCGTCACAGGTGCTCTTCAAGAGCGTGTATGAGATCGATTGGAAAGATGAATTCGATATCGCATTCTCCATCGGCGTGATCCACCACCTCAAGGATCCGAAGCTCGCGGTGAAGAACATGGTCACCGCGCTTAAGCCGGGTGGCAAGCTTCTCATCTGGGTCTACGGTTACGAAGGCAATGAATGGATAGTGAAGTATGTCGATCCTGTCCGCCTCAGCATCACATCAAAACTTCCGCCGCCTGTCGTACACTTTCTCTCGTACTTCTGCTCGATACCGCTTTTCCTTTTTGTGAAGATCTTTCGAGGTCCGAGTGGATACCTTAAGCAGCTCTCGACCTTCGACCTCTGGCACATTCACAGTATCGTATTCGATCAGCTGATCCCTGATGTTGCGAATTATTGGAAGAAGGATGAAGTGCTCGCGCTCACGGAAGGGCTCACACTCAAAGATATTTCAGTCATCGCCCCGCCGAATAATTCCGGATGGATACTGACTGCCACTAAAGCCTGACATGAAAGAAGAAGCACCCACACAAAGCGCAGATATTAGAGATTTTTTTAAACGCTGGCCGAAGTTCTACTACTTTGTCAGTGTCGTGTTCGGGCCGCTGTTTTTTGGAGGGCTATCGGCGAAAGCCTATCTTCTCAAATACCCGAGCAGAGGAAAGACGCTGAATATCGGTTCGGGTCCGAATATTATTGCCGCTGACGTGGTGAATGTTGATATCCATCCGTACAAGGGCGTCTCAATTGTCGCTGATGTGCATGCGGTCCCGCTTCCTGACGGCAGTGTCGCACGCATCATCTCAAATACCGTGTTCGAACATCTGCATGATCCCTACTCAGCAGCGAAAGAGATGCATCGTCTCTTGGAAGAGGGTGGCACTGCATACATTGCGGTCCCGTTCCTCTATCCGTTCCATTCATCACCTTCGGATTATTTCCGATTTTCGACCGAAGGGATCAAAGAGCTTTTTGCTGATTTTGAAGTCGTCGAGATGGGAGTACGTGCGGGTCCGTTCTCTGCGCTTAATGCGCACATCAATCATTTTGTGGCGGCTGTGCTTTCGTTCGGCTCGCCGGTGCTTCATTCGCTCATCCTCAATTTGGTGATGTTCATCACATTCCCAATCAAGTTACCTGACCTTATATTCAACCGCTGGCCCGGGAGCGATACAGTTGCCGCGCTTATCTACTGCGTGGTCAAAAAGAAGAAAAAAGAGTAGTCTCCTCACTAATGAATGCATTACGGAAATACATCGGTTTGCATGCGATGGGCATCGTGTTCGCGGTGGTTGTCGGCACGCTTTCTGTGTTGCCGCAGTTCCTCGCCCCGCTCGCACTACATGGCGGATACAAAGGGCTTGAGTTCCTCTACATCGACGATGAGCTGACCTATCGCTCGCTGATACAGGAAGTACTTGATGGGCACTATACGACTGCGTCTCCACATCTCTACGAATACAAAGATTCGCCGACCATCGTTTATCCGACCGGGGTATATTTGTATGCCTTGCCGGCAATGCTTATAGGACTCTCGTGTATGGTGGTGCTTGCGAAATTCCTTTTCCCGGCGATCTTGTTCTTCCTGGTCTATCTTCTCTCACGTAAGCTCACTCAAAAAGATGGAAAGGATAATGGTCGCGCCAATATTGTAAGTGCCGTAGCAACAGGGCTGATGGTCACGCTTGGCCTCGAGCTTATCAGTGTGGGGTATGTCAAAGACCTTTTGACCGGAGGCCCACACATGCTCCATCTCTCGCTTTGGACCCGGCTGGTCAATCCTGTTTCCGGAGGATTGTTATTTTTTGGGCTTCTTGTGTCGTTATGGAAGCTGGTCGTCGAGGAGAAGAGGCGCTATGTGCTCATCTCGGGGATACTTGCAGCACTGACTGTCGGCTATTTCTTCTCGCTCGCACTATCGCTTTCGGTCATTGTCTCGATCATTATCGTCTACGCGGTCAGGAAAAAGTGGAAACAGGTGAAGTACGCACTCTCTGCATTTGCGGCGACACTCATTTTGCAGTCGCCGTATTGGTATAACGCGCTGCATGCACTCGGGGGAGAGGCAGGACGCAAACTCGAAGAGCGTAACGGCATGTTCTTCACTCATGCGCCGATGCTGAATAAACTGTTGATCGCGACGACTCTTTTCGTTCTCTTGAGTCTTGTTTGTGCGTGGTGGAAGAAACAAAAAAGTGTTTTCTCTCAGCACGCGGATGCATTGTCATTCATCGCCGCATTCCTGCTTGCTTCGTGGATGGTATTCAATGAGCAGGTGATCACAGGGCGCGAGATCTGGCCGTATCATTTTGTGCAATACACTATTCCGCTGTGTTTTATCATCGTACTCGCTACGCTCTATCTTGTGTGGAGAGAACGCTTTACCCTGCTCTGGAAGACATTCATGGTGTGTATCATCATGCTTGCGCTCTATTCAGGTATAAGTGGAGCGGGGAGCTATGTCTACCCACTAGATGATTTCAGGGCGCTGCAGCAGTTGGCGCCGGCGCTCGCATTCCTCGATGCACAGCCCGGCAAGGAGTGCGTGGTTTTGGTCACGGATATCGACAAGACACTTGAGCGACTCATTCCTGCATATACTCGCTGTGACGTATACAGTACGGGTTACAATTTTTACGGTATTCCGGCAGACCGTTTGACCTACAATTATCTACTTGGACTACGCATGAATGGAATTACCGAGGGCAATATCGATACCTATCTTGATGAACATGACGGGGAAGTACGCTCGCTCTATTATGAGAACTGGACTCAGGTGTTCGGACATGAACGCGACAAATGGCTTGTGAATAACATGATCGCAGTGCGAGATGCGTACAAAGAATTTCTTAAAGGTGACCTGAAGGAACAGCTTACTCGATACCGTGTTGACTACATTTTCTCAAGTGACGGGCTCTTACCGCAGGTACTTGAGCAATTACCTGATCTCACAGAAGGGGGAGTACTCAGTGGGGTACACGTGTATGTGGTTTCGCATAAGTAAGAGGCGCACTCCTTGCTGGTAGCGGTCCAGCTTGTTACTATGCAAAGTGCATAAAGCGCAACACTCATGAACCAGGAACAAGAAGATGAAAAACTGATCCCGACCCAATTCAAGGATGAAGAGGAGTGGGTCGAGTACTATACCAAGTCGCACCTCTCGACTGATTTCAATTACCGCGAGAGTTATTTGCCATACCTGGTGCTCGACAGGCTGCTTGAAAACTATAGCCTGCTTGAGATCGGCTGCGGTACCGCAGGATACATCAAGCTCCTACCCAACCTCAATCACTTTACCGGCATCGACTGGAGTCAGAAAATGGTAGATGCGGCAAAAAAACTCAATCCGAAACACGAGTTCATGCGGACACTTTTTAAGGACTATCAGACTGAAAAACGATTCGATGCGATCATTGATTTTGCGACCGGAATATATGACCGACCTGACCAAAAGAATATCGACAAGATATTTGCACTCCTTGAGCCAAAAGGTGTGGCGGTGGTTGCTGTCAGGTCGCACCGCATCTCTCCCAAAGAAAAAATTGGAGACATTGTGAAACGAAGGAGGAACCTGAAGATATCCGAGCAGCACATGCTGAGTTTGTGTAGCAAGTTCAAACAGTTGTTCAGGATATCCAAAAAGTCAGGCTCCCTCGAGATCGAGGTATATTTCCTGCAAAAACCCTAAGAAAAACCCAAGGAAATGCCAGAAAACCCAAGGAAATGAGACTTTTTCTGGATAAATGAGGTTATACTAGAACCTATGGAGTCAAAGTCTACATCCCTTCGGGAATTCATTTCTATCTTCACACGCTCATTCGGCTCGTATAAGCGCCAGATAGTTGTCCTTACCCTGCTTGGATTCGTGAACGGACTTCTTGGCGGTATCGGCATTTCTAGTGTCATACCTCTTTTTTCATTCGCCACAGGAGGCGTCCCCGGTACTGACACCATCTCGACCCATTTGATGGGACTGTTCTCGTTCTTCGGTATTCCGTTCACACTGCGTTACATCATCTTCTTCATTCTTGCGCTCTTTATCCTCAAGACCATCTCGACGCTGTTTGCTACCTACCTCAATTACCGCGCGATGCTGATGTATCAGGAGAAGACGCGTCTGAAGCTGTTCAAAGATATACTGATGTCCAACTGGCAGTATCTGCTGACACAGAAACTCGGACATATCGAAACAGTGATGATGAAGAACATCGAGAAGACCGGTATGCTGCTCGAGCAGACGAGCGCCGCACTGATGACGATGACGACCATCATCGCGTATACCATCATCGCATTCAATATCTCTTCGCGTATCACGCTCTCCATCTTCGTGACCGCCATACTCGCATTCGCAGTGATGCGCATGTTCCCGCGCACCGTCGAGTCGCTCTCGATGCGACTTGAAGAGATCTTCCGTGAAATAGCACATCATGTGAATGAAAGCATCCTTGCGATGAAGACCATCAAGGCGCGAGGAGTCGAAGGCGAAGTCGCTCAAAAAGCACGACCACTGGTGGAGAGTGTGACCAAAGAGAGCCTGAAGATCCGTATGAGTATCGCCGTTCCAGGTGCACTCCTTGAGCCCATCTCAGTCGTGCTGGTCATAGCTATCTTTTTGTTTGCGCGCAAGATCCCAGGATTCAATATCGCTTCACTTGCCGCTATCGTCTATGTCATCAAGCAGATATTCACCTATCTTATCCAGGTGCAGAGTTATATCTTCTCGGTGCGTGAGTATGCGCCGTATGCGCGTGTCGTCCTCTCGTACGGGCAACTGGCTCAGAAGAATAGAGAGCCGGAAATAGGGACCGAGCCGTTCGTATTTAGCGACAAGCTTGAATTCCGTGATGTACATTTCGCGTATGCCGGCGGCAAAGAGATATTCGAGGGGCTCTCATTCTCGATAAAGAAGGGAGAACTGGTGGGTATCATCGGCTCTTCCGGAGCAGGGAAGACAACGCTGGTTGATCTCCTGCTGCGACTCTTTCAGCCAAAGAGCGGTGGAATATTCCTCGACGGCGTCGGGGCGGAAAAAGTGATGCAGAAAGAATGGCGCACACACATCGGATATGTGCCGCAGGACGTGTATCTTTTGAACGGGACCATCGCGCAGAATATCCGGTTCTATGATCCGTCTATCACAGATGATGCGATGAAAGAGGCGGCAAAACTCGCCAATATCTACGACTTCATCGAGGGACTGCCGAAGAAATGGGATACCGAGGTCGGAGAGCGCGGCGTGATGCTCTCGGGCGGTCAGAAACAGCGTATCGGTATCGCCATGGCGCTCGCCAGGAAGCCCGAGATAGTCATCTTTGACGAGGCGACGAGCGCGCTCGATAATGAGTCTGAGGCGCACGTGAAGCAGGCGATGGAAAATATGCGCGGCAAAGTGACACTTCTTGCTATCGCTCATCGGCTCACCACGGTACTTGATGCCGACCGTATCATCACACTCGGTGGCGGAAAGGTGCTTGAGGAGGGGAATCCCAAGGAGCTGATGGCCAAAAAAGATTCATATCTTGCCAAGATGCATCGTGTGACGCACGGATAATTATGGAACTGATAAAAAAAAGCGAACATGAAGATAGGTTCTGGAAAGAGTGGGACAGTATTGTCCTCGCTACTTCTGCCGGTCCGCGTTACATGCAGAGCGCGATACGCAATTTCATTGAGATGTCAGAAAGTCGCGGATTGCTTCAGGCGGATGAGAGCGCTATCGTGATCCAGAACAATGAGCCGGTCGGCGCGGTATTTTTGCCGATCGAAGAGAAAGACGGAGTGCGCAGCATCAGTTTCAGCGGAAGACACACTATGGCGCCGCTCTTCAGCAGTGATTTTGCCCGCAAGGAGCTGATGAATTATGTGGACCAAGTGGCTGCCGCCCATAAGGTCGATAAGATCATGTTCGTGATAGACCCGCTCTTGCAAGCTTCCTATCCGTATAATTTCTTGCTTGCCCACGATTATCTCGATGACTCATTTCTCACCTATCTCATCGACCTCACGCTTCCCGGTGATCTCTTGAAACATTGTCGCAGGGGGCACAGCTCGGATATCAAGACCGTACTCAAGGACTCTGATTATGAGCGTTTTGTTGTCGACAAGAAGCATCCGAATTATGATCTACATGAAGAGTACCGCGAATTGCACCGTATCGATGCGGGACGTGTGACGCGCTCGAAAGACTCGTTCGATTCACAATATAAAAAACTCGAGGACGGGAATGCGATACTGTGTGGTGTACGACATAAGGGCAAGGTCATTGCCTACGCGTATTATGAGATGTTCGGCGATAAGGCCATCTATGCTTCCGCGGCCGCAGATCCGGAGATGACCCATCTCCCGCTCTACCACATACTTATGTGGAGTGCGATGGAGTATTTTCAACACAACGGTGTGAAATGGATCGATGTCGGACAACCCGCGAATCCGTCGGCACAATTCGGGTACATCCCGGATGAGAAGATGAAAAATATCGCCCGTTTCAAGCGCGGCTTCGGCGGCACGTTCGCCAATGAATCGCGCGGAGTGAAGTACCTGAACAAAGCAATTTTCCTTAAAGAAGCGGAGGCCTTCAGAGACGATTATATGAAAGTCATTGATAAGCAGAACCATGTACAAGAAAAGGAATGAACGCATCATTGCGACCATCGAAGCGCGCATGACCTCGTCGCGTCTGCCGGGGAAGGTACTCAGGCCTATCGCTGGAATGCCGGCACTCGAGATGCTCATCATGCGATTGCGGCAAAGTAAGTATCTCGACGGCATATGTATCGCGACCACCGTGAATGCCGCCGACGAGCCGATAGTCGCTCTCGCAGCGCGCCTCGACGTCTCGGTGTTTAGAGGCAGTGAAGAAGATGTGCTCGGACGCGTGCTCGGAGCCGCCGGATATGTGCATGCGGATGTCATCGTCGAGATCACTTCTGACTGCCCCTTCGTGGACGCGGAAATCGTGGACAAGGGGATAGCGGAATACTTCGAACATGAAGCAGATCATGTCGGTAATACCACCGACCCCGGCCACCAGAGCTTCGCGAACGGATTCGACGTGCAGGTATTCTCGACCAAGGTGCTTGCGGAGGTCGACACGCTTACACAAGATCCGGTAGACCGCACCCATGTTTCATACTATATCTACACCCATAAGGACCGTTTTCGTTGCCGGAGTTTCGAGGCAGACAAAGAAACCTACGGCCCAGACCTACGGGTGACACTTGATGAGGAGAGGGACTATAATGCACTATGCGTCATTGCTGATGCGCTGTACCCCTTGGATCCGTACTTTTCGGCACGAACTATCACTCAATACTTGCGCGCGCATCCTGAGGTCATCGCGATGAATGCGGCAGTGCTCCAAAAAGAAGCTCATGATCTCTAAAAAAACTAAAAAGAAAAAGATCTATACCGCTGCGATCATCGGTTCAGGGAGGATCGCTTCTACTTTCGATAATCCGAAGTCGAAGGCCATTCTTACGCATGCACATGCGCTCTCAGTACATCCGCGCATTACGCTGATAGGCATGACCAATCATGTCGAGAGGGTGCAGGGGAAGCGAGAAGCAGATAAATGGAAAACCGATTTTTATCCTGACCTCGAAAAAGTATTAGCGCAGGATCCGGATATCGTGGTGATTGCGACTCCGGATGATACCCATGCGGCGCTGCTTGAGGAAGTATCATGCGCAAAGCCGAAACTCATCATCTGTGAGAAGCCCGCCGGAATATCTTCGCGTGAACTTAAACGTCTCGAAGAGAGGGTGTTGCCGCTCCGGGTGCCGACGCTGATCAATTTTTCCCGCCACTTCGATCCTGCGGTCCATGAGGTACGCGAAGCACTCAGAGTGGGTGCGTATGGAAAGGTCATCTCAGCCAGCGGTACGTACACCAACGGAGTACTGCACAACGGTCCACATCTGCTTGATCTTGCCCACTTCCTTTTCGGTGACCTGAAAAGCATCAAGGGTCTTTCATCCGTTCCTGATCATTCAAAGCGCTTTCCGAGTGTGTCGGGATTTGCGACATTTGCACGTTGCCCGCAGTTCTCGATAATGACCGGAGATGAAAGGATGTATGCGGTATTCGAACTCGAGATCATCTGCGAAAAAAAACGCATCCGTTTCAGCAATTTCGGTTTTGATCTCTCGCTTCAGGATGCGGTCCCGGATCCGCTGTACAAAGATTTCCGCGCGCTCGGTCGTCCTATCGTCAGTAAGACCGGACTCGATCACGCGCTTGAACATCTCCTCACTCACGCGGTAGGGGTACTCGACAAAGAACAGAAACCGTTCTCGACCCTGAGTGAAGGCATTAGGACCCAGAGAACATGTTTACGATTACTCGACTCACTAACATAAGAGCATCATATGTCTGACTTGGCGATAAATGGCGGAAAACCAGTGCGCAGCAAGGAACATCTTTTTCCCGGCTACAACACCATAGGAAAAGAAGAAAAAGAGGCGGCCATACGCGTGCTCGACTCAGGAGTACTTTCCAAATACCTTGGCTGCTGGGATCCGGATTTCTACGGCGGCAGCGAAGTGCAAGCATTTGAGGCGGAGTGGGCAAAGAAATTTGGCGCAAAGTATGCGGTCTCAATGAATTCTGCGACCTCGGGCCTTATCGCCGCTATTGGCGCTGCGGGTATCGAGCCCGGGGATGAAGTGATCGTTTCGCCGTACACCATGATAGCGTCTGCGACTGCCGCGCTGTTTTATGGAGCAGTGCCGGTATTTGCCGATATCGAGCCGGAATATTTTTGTCTTGATCCGGTATCAGTCGAGAAGGCTATCACGCCTCGCACCAAAGCCATCATGGTAGTCGATATTCTGGGTCAGCCGTATGATGCCGAAGCTATCAATGCCATCGCAAAGAAGCACAATCTCGTCGTCATTGAAGATTGTGCACAGGCACCTGGTGCAATGTACAAAGGAAAGTTTGCGGGGACACTCGCGGATATCGGCGTCTATTCGCTCAACTACCACAAACATATTCATACCGGAGAGGGGACGGTGGTGGTCACCAATAATGAGAAGTTCGCGGAGCGCTTGCAGCTCATCCGTAACCACGCTGAAGCGGTGGTCGAGGACAAGGGTGTGACCGATCTGGTGAACATGGTCGGACAGAATTACCGTATGACTGAAATTACCGCGGCAATAGGTCGTGAGCAGCTCAAGAAGCTCGACGGGCTCATCGCGGAGCGCCAAAAGAACGCGGCATACTTTGCTGAGAAACTTTCAGACATGCCCGGTATCAGGCCTGCGAAAATTCGTGAGGGCGCGACCCATGCGTATTATGTTCAGGCATTTCACTATGATGAAAAGACGGTCGGCCTCCCGCGCGACAAATTCCTTGAGGCGGTGCGTGCGGAGCTTCCTGCGTCACTCTTGCGTGAATCAGACGGACCACTGGTCTCCGGCGGATATGTGAAACCCCTTTACCTCCAGCCGATCTTCCAGAAGCAAATAGCATTCGGTTCGAAAGGATTTCCGTTCCGCTCTGAATTCTATAAAGGCGAAGCGAAATATGAGAAAGGCATGTGTCCGATCACTGAACAGATGCACTATAAGGAACTCTTCCTTCATGAATTGATGCGTCCGGGAATGAGTCAGGACGATCTCGATGATGTCATTGCTGCTTACCATAAGGTCTACGAGCACCGCACCGAGATAGTATAAAAAACCCACAAAAACACTGTGCTATGTAGCCATGAAGCTCATTTGCCTAGAACAATAGGCTCCTGTAACATGGTCTCTACATGGCAACGAGCGACCAGAAAACAATGCAGGAAATAAGCCCCAAAACAAAAAGTATTCTTCCGCTCCAGGTGACGCTGCGCGAAGCCATCAAGCTTGCCGGTAAAGACGGACTGAAACTGATGATCAAGATGCTCGTCTATCCCGAGCGTCCGCTCTTCATCGGATCGTTCCGTGAATATCTCATGCAGGGACGCATGGTCCTGCAGGCTGTCTATGGTCTGCGTGCGATGTATTTTCTTGCGCGCCGAGGCTTCGTGTTCGATGTCATTCCTGTCACCGAGCAGTCCAAGCACAACGTTAACGTCATCGACCATAATTTCTGGCATACCTTCGACGTGTTCCGGTTCTCGCGCCGCCCGGAGTCGCTACTCTATCTGCTGCTCTCCGCACATGCCGATAAGAAAGGAAGAACACTGTGTATCGGTCCGAAGAATGAAGGGGAGCTGTTGCTTTTCCGTGCGCACGGATTCAGGGATGTCATCGGTATCGATCTCTTTACGTACTGCCCGAGTATCTTGGTGATGGATCTGCATGAGATGACCTTTCCGGATAATACCTTCGATACCATCAATTGCGGATGGGTGCTTCGGTATGCGTATGATCTCCCGAAAGCGATAAAGGAGATCATTCGCGTGTCGAAACCCGGAGCGATGATCGCATGCTCACTGACCTTCACCGAAGAGGTCGGGCACAGTACCGGGACGGTCTGCGATATCTCGGGTGTACTTGCACTATTCGGCGATACGGTCGGGCATGTATTCTGGAGAGACGATGTCGATCGCACTCCGGGACGCAAGACCAGACTGGTATTCCAGCTCAAGAAGTAAATAGTGTAAGTGATATGCACATAGGCAAAGACGCACACTTCATGTTTCGGCAACAGGTCAGGAAAAAGAAATTCACTGACATGTTCCTCCCTAGCAGTATGCTTGCTCCGCACGGCGGCATCTCATATTTTGTATGCGGCGACTCACTTGAGACGAACATCTCCATTCAGAATTATTTCCCACTCTTGACCGATTCGACCGATGCGGGAGCGCGGTGGACCATTGATATCTACAATTCAGATGGTGATCATGTGGAGACACAGAGCGGAATGCTTCCAGGAAAAGGAGGCACAGTCATTACTCTTGCCGATGAGAAGAAGTACGGCGCTCACGGCATGGTCTGGGTCAAGATAGCACTTCTGGACCGCGACTATACTGCGGCAAAACCTTTCGGGACCATTTTTTTTACTGAATTCAGCAGGAGATCTAGGGAGAAGACACACAAGATACTCATGCACAGCCTCGGCTTTCCTACTGCGAGCCGTTATGACTATGATCGCACTGCGACGGGGCTCCTGCTCCCTCCCCGCAGTGTCCCGTTCCTGGTATATGCCAATGGCTCCGAGCTTCCCGGTACTATCGCATCAGGTATCGCAACCTTCGTGAACGCTGCTCATGAGTCGCTTGCGGTGACGCTCCCGCCCGTTCCGCGCTCGTTGGGTGTACAGAAGGTCGATCTGCTGAAGTTCGAACCAAAACTTTCTGCACACATTGCCGATAAGCCGTTCAGCATCCGTCTTTCGGGTAAGAATATTCTCGGCAAGCCACTCCTCATCATGGAGGGTGATGATACGTTCAAGGGCGACCACCTATAGCATATGAAACAAGATCTCGTTATACCACAGTCGAATTTCTTTTTTTCCGGGTACTTCCGTATACCAAAAGACAAAAGCAAGAGCCTTTTCATCTATCAGAATGATACCTCGCAAGACGAAACGGTTGCTGCGATCATCTTCCCGCGCGAAGGCAAGACGCTCGGATCTCAGAAGGTGATCACAAAGACGCTCGCGCCGAGCGAGTCGCTCATCCTTGATACCGACGAGATACTCACACACTTCGAGTCAGCGCTCACTGAGGGTACGGTGCTTCTGTGTGTCAGCGGCGAGAAATTCGATAAACGCTCGCTCACTTCGAAAGATCTTGCACTCCACTGGAACTCGGCATCAGGAGGCACTTTGTTCGCCATCGGACCTTTTGGCGAGGTCAATGCCGGTCCGCAGCGCTCCAAAAAGAATTTCTTCATGTTCTGTCCTGTGGTGATAAAGGAGGGGGAGCTCGACACATTCAACATCGTCATCAATCCTTCTTCTGATCAGTCGTACACTGATGTGGTCGAACTCATTCCCGAACTTTCCAATCTGAGAGGAGAGACGATCATGGGAAAACCCTTTACCATCCAACCGTTCGGTTGCTCGTCTATTTTTGTCACGGAGCATTTCGGCAAAGAAGGCATCGAACTTCTAAGTCGCACCGGTGGACAGGGGGGGATGACCATACGGCATCCGGGGCATATCCTCGTCTCATATTTTGGACGATCGGATGCGGACGGAAATATCATTTGCGGCAATCATACTCAGCCTCCCTCAGGTGCGGTCGGGGTCATGACCGGAATGGATATGCTGAAGAACAGTATCAAACGCACTTTCCCGTTCCTGCTTACGATGCGTAATACACTTAAACCCAAATGAAAGATTTCCCACTTAAATTCACGGTAGCGCAAAAACGCTCGCTTGCAAAGGATGTGCTGCTCTGTGAGCTGGCACTTTCCGGCGGGAAAGATTTCGTCTTCCATCCCGGACAGTATCTTTCGCTTCTGATCCCCGACGGCACCGAGATGAAAGAGCGCTCGTTCTCCATCGCTTCGCATCCCGAAAAAGATGTCATCGATATCATCATCAAGATGCGCGCGGGCGGTCTTGCCTCGAATTTCTTCAGCAGTGTCGCTATCGGTGAGACCATTCTTGGGAGTATGCCGAAAGGAAACTTCGTGCTCGAAGCAAAAGAGCAGCCCTCGGTCTTTATTTGTGCAGGCGCGGGCATTGCTCCTATCATTCCGATGGTCATCGAGCTACTCAAGAAGCGCACGACCCATGAACCGGTGCAGCTCTTGTTCTATAAAGAGCCGGAAGGATATGATGAACTTATTGCGCAGCTCGAGTCGCTTTCTTCCGAACATCCCCATTTCAAATATAATATCGTCACTGATGAGGGAGAGAGTACTCAATACCTTTCAGGATGCGACGACAGTCTCACCGGATTCTATATCTGCGGAGGACCGGAATTCGTGGTCGCAATGCGCTCACAGCTTGAGAGTAAGGGGGTCAGCGGGGATGATATCCACTTTGAACAGTGATGCCATCAGAAATATATGAAAGAACGAAAAGACAAAACGACCACGCGCAAAAAGATCGTCGTCATCACTCATGATGCGGGCGGTGCTGAGATCATTGCCGCATATCTCAAACAGAACAAAACGAAGTTCATTGTGCACGCATATGTTGCCGGTCCTGCCCGAAAGATATTCAGACGAGAAAAGATCCCCGCACT
>JAYTVK010000084.1:0-4252 GCA_043744595.1 Candidatus Lloydbacteria bacterium | reverse complement strand
GTGCCGATCAAAAACAGTTCTCTCTTTGTGATTTGTCCAATCTCTATGATTGCTTCTGCTTCGATCTCTTTTGTTATTGTGAGGCGTTGGTTTCTCTTTGTTAGTCCCCCCTTCATTACTCCTGCTAATCTTTTTGCGGTTAACTGCTGTTTTTGAGGTACTGACAAGCCCACTTCACGAAGCCAGAGTGACAAAGTCGACTTTGCAACCGAAACAACTTGAAGTATCTCAGAATACGACTTCCCTGCTTTGCGTAATTTTATTGCTTTTTGCTTCTCATTTATGTACATAGATTATGTATAATAATAGCATATATATGTTGGTTCAACTATATGCACTTTTTACAAGAATGTTATAATAACTCGATGACTGACAGAAACATCGCAACCAAAGTCGCGATATCGGGAGGCGGGCCTGCGGGTATCATGCTCGGGTACCTGCTTGCGCGTTCAGGCATCGACGTTACCGTGCTTGAGAAGTGGCCGGATTTCTTCCGCGACTTCCGCGGTGATACCATCCATCCTTCGACCATGGAGAATCTGTACGAGCTCGGCATCCTCGAGCGATTTCTTGCGCTCCATCACTCGAAGACCAGACAAGTAGAAGCGAGTATCAGTGGTGAGACGCTTGTCGTCGCTGACTTCTCGTACCTTCACCTGCGTGAACCATACATCGCATTCATCCCGCAATGGGATTTTTTGAATTTCATATCAGGAGAAGCAAAACGGTTTCCCTCGTTTCATCTCCGTATGGCAACCGAGGCGACCGATCTTATTATCGAAGACGAGAAGGTCGTCGGCATAAAAGCAAAAGATGCTGACGGGGCCTTTGATATTCGCGCAGATCTTGTGGTTGCTGCGGACGGCAGGCATTCGACCATTCGCCCACTAAGCGGACTTATAAGCGAAGACCTTGGCGCCCCGATCGATGTACTGTGGTTCAGTATTACACGTACAGAATCAGACGGAGATAAGTCGCTTGGAATGATCGACCGCGGACTGATGATGCCAATGATCAATCGTACCGAATACTGGCAGTGCGGATTCGTTATCGCGAAGGGTGAATTTGAGCATATCAAGCAACGCGGTATTGAAGCATTTCAAAAGAATATTCTCCATCTTGCACCATTCCTCGGCGAGCGAGTGAGGGAGATCAGCGATTGGGATAAGGTAAAGATGCTTTCCGTTTCTGTCGAACACCTTCTCAAGTGGCAGCGGGACGGCTTCCTTGCAATAGGCGACGCAGCACACACCATGAGCCCGGTCGGAGGGGTCGGCATCAACTTCGCCATTCAGGACGCAGTAGCGAGTGCGAACATTCTTGTGCCGGCATTTGCGAGAGGTGGTGTGACACTTTCAGACCTTAAGGCAGTACAGAAGCGGCGCGAATTTCCCGCGCGCCTCACTCAGCGATTCCAGGTATTCATACAGAATCGCATCATGAAGAATATTCTCACTGATACCGGCGATCGTACTCCCCTTCATATAGGGTTTCCTCTGAATCTGATCAGGTTGTTCCCTTTCCTCTCCGCCATTCCCGCTCGTATGCTCGGAGTAGGCGTGCGTCCGGAGCATGTAGAGACCAAAGAGGTGGCTCCTGCTACTACTGCTCGTACTACTTAGATACTTTTAGACCTTCGGTTCTTTCTTTTCCCCGACCAGACGGATGAGTGCGAGCTCCAAAGGGAGTGACGGGATACTGCCATGACCTAATTCACTATATGCCTTGAGGAACTCAGAGAGCACAATCGAGTTGATGCGCTTGTCAGGACTCTTTGCGAGCGATTTTATAAGTTCAAGGTCGTCAGGAGGAAATTCGTCTTTCAGATCTGCTTCCGAGCCCGGCTCATAGCGCAAAAGAAGTACCGCGCGTAGTTTCGTCAGCAGCATATTGAGGTAGACCTTCATATCGATGTGGTCTCGGTCAGCTTCACGCACTGCCTTGAGACCATCAGCAGCATCGCCGGCATCTATTGCGCGCACGACGCGATTGACCAGGTCATGAGTCGGAGCGCCGACCACACGTGCGACGAGATCAACGTCCAGTGTGGCACCCTTCCCTGCGATGAGTACCTTCTCGAGGACCGAAAGCGTGTCACGATACGAACCGTCACCGAACATTGCGACAATTTCAGCCGAGGGGGGATCGAGTTTTGCTTTTTCCTTCTTTGCAACGTCAATAGCGAACTCTTTGAGCTCCATCAACTGTGGCTGGCGGAAGACAAAACTCTGACAGCGCGAGATGATCGTCTCGGGCACTTTCTCGCGGTCGGTAGTCGCAAGGATGAACACCACATGCTTGGGCGGCTCTTCAAGGGTCTTGAGGAGCGCATTGAACGCTTCCTTGGTGAGCATGTGTACCTCGTCGATGATGTAGACCTTATACTCGGATTCGAACGGCATGGTCGCCACTCCTTCACGCAGCTCACGGATATCATCGATACCACGATTCGATGCTCCATCGAGCTCATAGAGGTCGGAGGGCTTGGTGCCTATTTCTCCCGCAAAAATACGCGCAATGGTGGTCTTACCGGTACCGCGGCCTCCTGAGAACAAGTACGCATGGGAAACATTATTGTCTTTGATAGAGCGCATCAAAACTCCAACGATCTCATCTTGCCCGCGTACGTCGGCAAAGGATTCGGGGCGGTATCTGCGATAGAGTGCGAGTTCTGACATTCCGCGATTATAGCAGAATTTTCGAGAACAAAAAACCGCTTAGGTTAAGCGGTTTTTTGAAGGTCAGAATCGACGTCGCAGACATGCTTGCCATTGTGCGGCTCGCAGAGCTCATGGAGTGCGTCATTCTCATCCATTGAGTCTTTGTGGCAGCATTCATCTTTGGATTTGCCGCACGGGCATTTGCCGAACTTATCCAGCATCACACCGCCGACAGGAGTCTCGCACTCCGATTCCTCCCCGGCTGCTTTCGCACAGGCACAATTGCCTCCACAGCCTACGAATTCTTCATCGGTGTTCGGACTTATCCTCGCTCCGTCTTTTGTCTTAGTTTTTATTGTTGGGGTTGTCATGATCGCATTAAACTAACACGAAAGGCAGTGCATGGCTATGCCTTCTTCTTTGCGGCTTTCTTCGCAGACTTTTTCGCCGGAATCTTCTTCGCTACTTTTGAAACAGTCTTCTTTGCACTTGAGACAGCTTTTGTTGCAGCACCCTTCACCACCTTCACATCGTTCTTGGCAACACGAGTGAGCTCTGCGCTGATATGTTTCCAGTTCGATTTGAGTTCGCGCGCAGCACCGGCAAGATCTGCCTTGTCGACTGACTTCACCTTCTCATATGCGCGTGACGACTCATCAACGATGGTGCGGATAGCCTTCTCATCAAGCTTCTTGAGCTTCTTTGCCTTACTCACGACCTCTGCATGGAGTTTGCGTGACCATGCTGCTGCCTTCGCGCGGCGTTTTGCCGCATCTTTGCTACCAAAGAAAAAATACCCTGCTGCTCCTGCGGCTGCCGCTGCGAGTCCTAATCCTACTCCTGCCGCCACCTTCTTCTTGTTCATTGCTTTCGCCATATGAAAATAATTAGTACTGATAACAAACGTTCAAAACTATTCACTCTGTGCACTTTTCTTTTTATGTGCTGCTTTCCGTTCTTTCATCCCGAGGAAAAAATCCACCAGATGCTGTATACGCATACCTTCATCACGCACTTTCGCACGAAGCACTGCGACATCACCGCGCACATTGTCGCTCTCGTCGGCGACGTTCTTTGCGACATGACTCAGGCTACGCAAGATCTGTATCCCATAATACAGCGCAACGAGCAGCATAAGCCCTGCGAAGAACACGACGACCGTCGTGACCGCAAAGAAAATATCCATTTTCAAAAAATCAGCCATGGATACATTCATTATAACGCCTCTACTCTCGCCTGCAAGCTATTGTGAGGCGAGAAAGCGCTCGACTTCCCTCTCTATCTCCTCGACATTGTCAGACTCCATCAGCTTGACGCGCAGTTCTTTTGCGCCGTCGAAGTTATTCACATACGCTTTGTAGTGTTTCTTCATCACTGCAAAACTTTTTACATCACCCAGAAGTTCCATGAACAGCTTGGTATGTTCGAGCATCACACGGAAGCGCTCGGGAAGCGGAATGTCTTCAACCTTGATACTTGGATTGAAGCGCCAGGGGTTGCCGAAAATAGCGCGACCTATCATCACGCCATCGGCGCCGGTCTCTCCGGCTTTCTGTTTCGCATCTTCGAGGTCCCTCACGTCACCGTTACCG
>JAYTVK010000083.1:0-15489 GCA_043744595.1 Candidatus Lloydbacteria bacterium | reverse complement strand
TATTGGTGAAAGTGATGGCGAGTATCGCCTCTGGGTGTACTCCGTTTTCAATAAGATTTCCTATGCGATGTGTCAGAGTCTTTGTTTTTCCTGCTCCTGCTCCTGCGACAATAAGCACCGGACCCTCGAGAGCAAGAACTGCCTCTTGTTGTGCCGGATTGAGTCCATCGAGAAGGTTTTTCATTAGGCTATATATTAGCACTTATTGGCAATATCCCCGAAAAATGAAAATAATAGCCATAAATATAGGTTTTATGGAAAAAATGTATAGGCTGTCCACTTTCTAATAATACGGCCTTACTGAGCCGAATCAGTGATGAGTAAAATGTGAATATTTCATAAAAGCTATATTTATCAACATATTTTTATGCTTTTTTATTAGCAAAAACAGTTTTTTTGGTCTAAAAAATGATTGACGGAGCGGGTTTCACTTAGATATAATCTTTTCATACGGTTGTCAACGGCTGCACGAAACCGAAAAGGCCCACACCTCAAAGAAAGAACGAACGAACAACGTAACACAATGCGACTCATAAAAAAGAATACACCCTCATCCGGTAGAACTTCGCGCTCTTCCTCGCACCGGATTCATATGTACTACGACACCAAGCTTTCATGGAAAAAGCTGATTTTATCTATGGCAGTGGTTCTGGTAATTCCGGGCGCAGTAGCGTACGCGGGATTTTTTTCATTGTTTGGTGATATGTTCACCAAGGTAAACATGCTTGAAAAGCCGGTAAGTTCACAGAATATCGCACTCTTGGCTGCAGCTGCGGGTCCTGACCTCGGCAATACAAGCACTTCCCCCGAGGTGAGTACTGTCGACGGCAGTGCACTTCTCCCGGACGCAGGACCTTCTGGTGCCATTGGTGATATGACCGACCAGGATATGGATCACGGCCAGATCAGTATTTATGTTGTGCGAGAGGGTGACTCCCTCGCCTCAATTGCGAAAATGTACGATGTCTCGGTAAATACTGTTTTATGGGCGAACAACATGGAACGCGGCGCAAAGCTTACGGTCGGGCAATCCCTCGTCATCCTCCCGGTGTCGGGGGTTGAGTATGCCGTGAAGAAAGGCGACACAGTTGAAAGTCTCGCAAAGAAGTATAAAGGTGATCCTGATGAAGTGCGTTCATACAACGGCTTGGCAATGAATGATACGCTCGTCATCGGTTCAATGATCATTATTCCTGACGGTGCTATGCCGACGGCAGTGGTGCCAAAGACGAAGCCTGCAAAGCACATCAATAAGGCGCATGATGTAAGTGGGCCCAACTACGACAGTTACTACCATGCTCCCCTGGTCAGCTACCGTCGTACGCAGGGACTGCATGGCTACAATGGCGTTGACCTTGCTGAATATCTTGGGGCTGATGTGATGGCTTCTGCCGATGGTGAAGTTATCGTGGCGCGCCAGGGTGGATATAATGGCGGATATGGCAACTATGTGGTCATCCAGCATCCAAACGGCACACAGACACTCTACGGGCATCTCCTCTCGGTATCGGTCTCGCAAGGAGAACAAGTCTCGCAAGGACAAACGATAGGCCATCTGGGCAATACTGGACACTCAACTGGCCCACACCTCCACTTTGAGGTACGCGGCGCAAAAAATCCTTTTGGGTATTAAATAAGCTGGGGGGTACTCCCGGCGTCCACATGAAATCATTCAACAACACACACGTAGAACTCTCCCCAAAAGAGTTATTTTTTATCCGCAAACTCTCGACTCCTGCCCAAATTCAGGACTTTCTCGATGCTACACCCCAGAATTTCGAAGAAGATGGAGATTCATGTATGTCGGTACGGGGCGTCATTCAAAAAAAGAAAGCCCATTGTATCGAGGCAGCACTGCTTGCGTCACTTGCACTGTGGGTACATGGCGAGCGCCCGCTCCTGATGGATCTTTCGGCATCGAAGGAGGATGACGATCATGTCGTTGCGCTTTTCAAGCAAAACGGGCTTTGGGGCGCTATCTCAAAAAGTAATCACGTCGTGCTCGGATACCGTGACCCTATCTATCGCACGCTGCGTGAATTGGCACTCTCATATGCGCATGAATATTATAATGCCAAAGGTGTGAAAACATTACGCTCATATTCCAGGCCCTACTTGCTTACCGTGCGTGACCCGAAAGAGTGGGTGACAGGAGAGGATGCATGGGTCATTGCCGAGGATCTGTGTGAAATAACACATTACCCATTGATGCAAAATAAGCATGCGGCGATGCTTCGCCCTATTGATGCGTTCGAAAGGTCTCTATACCGTACTCCACGTTACAAGAAGCAGTGATGATCACTGGAACAGTCGCTTGGGGCGATATTGTAGTGCCTCAAGCAGATGCGCTTCGGTGATGTGACGCGACTCATCGAGGTCTGCGATGGTGCGTGAAAGCTTGATGATGCGATGATATGCGCGCGGAGAAAGATCCAGCCGCTTTGCGCTTGCGGTGAGGAGGACACTCACTTCATCTGAAAGCCTGATGAGCTGGTCTATCTCGCGCACTCCCATGCGTGCATTCAGTCCTACATGAGGGAGTCCCTCAAAGCGTTTCATTTGATGAGTGCGCGCACTCGCAATTTTTGCAATGAACTCCTCGAACTGTTCTTGTGCCCCTTTGTCGCGCTTTCCCGGTGCGAGCGTGCTGTGGTCAAGTCTCGGTACTTCTATCCATAGATCGATGCGGTCGATAATAGGACCGGAAATCTTGCGCTGATAACGGCTGATGGCCGCAGGATTACAGATACAGGCTTTCTTTGCGTCACCAAAATATCCGCACGGACAAGGATTCATTGCTGCAACAAGAATGAAGCGTGCCGGGAAGCGCTCGGACCCTTTTGCGCGCGAGACATGAACAAAACCTTCTTCGAGCGGCTGTCTGAGTGACTCGATCACACGTTTATCAAACTCCGGGAATTCGTCGAGAAAGAGCACTCCATGATGTGCAAGTGTCACCTCTCCCGGCTTCGGTATCGTTCCTCCACCGATAATTGAAACATATGATGCGGTGTGATGCGGACTGCGGAAGGGCGGCACCGAGATAATGGTTCTATCGAGTACTCCGGCAACTGAGTGTATCGCAGTGGCTTCTAGTGCTTCGCGTTCATGTAGTGGCGGAAGCAATTCAGTGAATGCTCGTGCGAGCATGGTTTTCCCTGTGCCAGGAGGTCCCCACAGTGCAATATTGTGTCCACCTGCGGCTGCGATCATCAGTCCACGTTTTGCCACCTCTTGCCCGCGGATGTCAGCGAACGCACTATGTAGTAGTGTGCGTTCTTTTTGTGAAATAATCGTGTGTGGTGAGGGTGCGATGCGCTTGAGTATCATTCCTATTTCGGGCGCTCCTTCCTCGTGTGCAATCGCGGTTGTCGGAGCGAGGTGGCAGGCGAGTTCATATAGTGATGCAACCGGATATATGGTTATGCCCGAAACGAGAGCTGCTTCCTCGGCATTATCTTTCGGAACATATAATTCTTTGATCCCGCGTTTCTTTGCTTCGGTCGCTATCGCAAGTACACCCCTGACACCCCGTAGTTTGCCGTCGAGTGCAAGTTCTCCGACAAACATTTTTTCGTTGGCATGGAAGCGTAGATCTCCAGTTGCAAGAAGATAGCATACGGCGATAGGGAGATCAAATAATGGTCCGGATTTTTTCAGATCTGCTGGTGCAAGTGCAATAGTGATCTTCTGGTTCCGCTGCTTTGGGGATTTCCATCCAGAATTTTTTATTGCCGCACTTACGCGATCGCGTGACTCCTCAATTCCCTTGTCCGGGAGTCCGACAATGGTAAATGCATGCAGCCCCTTCGCAAGGTCTGCCTCGATAGTTATTTCATTTGCTCCCAAGAGCGTCGGTTGTGCGCTCGATACTTTTGCGAATCCCATTCCCGAATACTAGTTATCGAGAAGTGTTTTGCAAGTTTCTGCTGCCGGATTTGCGCAGAAACACCCAATTTCACGACTTCGCCACAAATACGGCAAGCCCTATATGTTCCCTCGGAGATCCTTTTCAATGTAGCAAGAATTGTGTTCTGGTGATATTCAAGTTCTACCCGAGTAGCACTCCTGTCTTCAAATGCACCTACTTTTGATACTAGAACCTCATTTAATGAGCTCAGAACTTGTCAGTATTTCAGTAAGTGTATCAGCTGCTCCGGCAATAATAAGGGTTTTCTTATTAACAAATGTGTATGAAAGAAGCGGTGCTCCATCGAGGTCATACAGTACACGCGCATCATAGGTACCGATACGCACATCCTTGAAACGCCTCCCATCGAGTCGTGGTATCGATTTTCTGTCATACCATGGATCGAGTGCCGGAATGATCGCGCGTGCCATGCCTGATTCAAAGTCGAGCATTGCAGCGAATGAGTCGGGATATGAGCGTGTCTCTGTCATGAGTACTCCGGAAAGTGTGGAGTTTGAAAACACATGGTAGGTAAAATTATCAGCAAGTGAAGAGGTAAGTCCATCCGGAATACTCTCCTGCGTAACTGCTTCAAAAAACTGTGAAAGTGTTGCATTTTGCTCACCATTCTTTTTGGATATGAGAAATACCAAAGAACGCGAGCCTCCTGTGGGAAGAGATGTTTTACTGAATGCAATAGAAATATCCGCCAGTACTTGTTCGCGAGGCGAGTTTGTGAGCGTGATACTGATATCTGAGACCGTAGGGTCCAGTTTGGGTGTGCTTGTGGCACTCTGTCCACCGAAAGAAAAGCGCATTCCAATAAGTGCATAGGCCCCGACACCAAGCCCGAACGCGAGGACTAAAAAAAGAATAAAGATCATTCGTCCGAGATGAGACTCGTCTTCTTGGACGGGAAATCTGGTCTCACCTCGCGCCTCCCTGCGTGCCGCCTCTGCCATTGCTACCGAGGATCGGCTTACCGTTTTCTCTTTCATCAGATCCTGGACGTCATTCCGGAATGTGCGCACAGTCGGAACCTTTGAAACAGGTTTATCCTTTTTTTCAATCTCACTCTCCTTTTTTTCGAATGCGGTGACGTCAAATTCGATTTCTTTCATATATATTATAGAGAACTACAATCCCAACCCACTACTACCACGTGTTACGAAGCACTACGCTCACCTGACACTTTTGCATCCCGTTCGTTCGGTTTGATGAATGAACTGTCTGCGCGTTTGATCGAGAGGTTGATCCGGCCTTTCTCGTCAACTTCTTTTACGACGACCGGCACCTCCATTCCGGGTTTCAGATAATCCGCTACTTTATCAATACGAAACCCTGCGATCTCGGATACATGAACAAGGCCTTCCGCGTTCGCGCCGATCTTTACAAATGCTCCGAAGTCCATGAGCCTCGTCACTTCTCCTTTGAACATCTCGCCCGCGACATACTCGTGTGTCATCTCCGCAATGATCACTCGAGCCGCATCCGCTGCGCCATTCTTTCCGGTAATGTAGACAGTGCCGTCATCTTCTATTTCTATTTCTGCCCCGGTCGTATCGCGGATCTCATTGATGGTTTTTCCCCCTGAACCAATGACCATGCCAATCTGATCCGGACGAATAACAATGGTGACGATCTTTGGTGCATATGAAGAAATATCAGCACGAGGTGCCGCGATCGCCTTCTTCATTGTCTCGAGGATCGTTAGTCGCGCCACCCTTGCTTTCTCGAATGCTTCTTTGAGTATGGGAAGTGGAATGCCCCCAACTTTTACATCCATCTGAATTGCCGTAACGCCGTTCTTTGTGCCGGCGACCTTAAAGTCCATATCCCCGTGGTGATCTTCAGGTCCTTGGATATCGGTGAGCACCTTGTACTTTGTCGGTGATTCCATCATGAGTCCTGATGCGATACCTGCGACAGGTTCCTTTATTGGAACTCCTGCATCCATGAGTGCAAGTGTTGACCCGCACACCGATGCCATTGAAGTCGAACCGTTCGACGCCATGGATTCAGAAACAACACGGATGGTGTACGGGAAGAGCTCTTTCTCGGGCAGCACTGGGATCAGCGCTTTTTCTGCGAGAGCACCGTGGCCTATCGCCCGGCGATTCATACCTCCCATTCGCCCGGTCTCTCCTGAGGAGAAAGGAGGAAAATTATAGTGGTGCATATAGCGTTTCTTTCCTTTCACTTCCATCCCCTCTACGAGCTGTGCCTCATTTGGTCCGCCAAGAGTCAGCACTGAAAGCACGTGAGTTCCTCCGCGATAGAATACTCCTGTGCCGTGAAGTACCGGTGACATACCTCCCGCTTCTGCAAAGAGTGGTCGTACTTCGTCAAAGTTACGTCCGTCGGGTCGTTTGTTTTCTTCGATCGCTTTCTTATGTAGCAGGTCGTTGACCCGGTCGTCGAAGTACTGCTCGGCGAGTGCAACATTCATTTCTTCATGTTCCTTCACCAGTGTTATCCACTCTTCCATGAGTGCATATTCTCGTGCCCTCCCTGCTTCAAAGAAGATCGTTTCGACGAGCTTTCCTGCAATATGCGCAGCAAAGAGATCCTTAATGTCGTCACCTATATCCGCAAGTTCGATCACACGTTTCTTCTTCCCTCTTTTTGCGACGATATCTTTTTGAAATTTTTGTAACAGCTCAATTTGCTTGCTCGCGTACGTAAGCCCTTCCATGACCGCGTCTTCAGCTATTTCTTTGCCACCCATCTCTATCATGTTCACGTTATCGTCTTTACCGCATACCACGAGCTCGCAATCCCCCTCTATTATCTCCTCTCCTTCTTCGACTCGGAACGAAGGAAGTGTGACCCATACGCCGTTTTGGCGGGCGACACGTATCGCTGAGACAGGACCGTCCCATGGGATGTCGGATGTCGCAAGTGCGAGTGATGCGGCATTCACAGCGAGGACATCAGGTTCGTCTTTGTCTATTGAAAGTATCGTCACCACTACCTGTACGTCGTTACGGATCCTCTGATCGAAGATCGGTCGTATCGTGCGGTCAATGATGCGCCCAGAAAGGACTGCTTCATCTGAGGGTCTGCCTTCGCGACGCATGAACCTACTTCCAAGGATCTGTCCTGCGGCATAAAAGCGCTCCTCATAATCAACGGTAAGCGGGAAGAAGTCGCCACCCTCGCGCTTTTTTGAAGACATGACCGCTGTTGCAAGCACGGTGGTGTTTCCATAGCGCACGATAACTGAGCCATGGGCCTGGTCTGCGAGGTCAGTGAATTCGGCGATAAGTTTTTTTCCTGCGATCTCTACTTCATATGATTCTTTTTTCATGCTCAGTGATTGGGTGGTATCCAGATGCTCGCATTGAATCTCGTTCAATCCGATGATCCGGATGCCACTGGCGGATAATGCTCCAACTATAGCAAAAACCCCTCAAAACAAAAGCCCCATTCGGGGCTTTTGTACCTGTCTATTTAGAGCGAAACTGCACGACGTGTTTTACCTCCTCGACTTTCTCCGCTTCGGGGAGGACGCTTTTCTTTGTGTCCGATAAGATATCGCGATGGGTCGACCGAAAGGTCAAAGAAGTCGTCGGCCGCCTCACGCAGTTTTGAAGATGCAGATTTTCCGAACGCAACGACTTCCACCTGGGTTCCCATATTTATCTGGAGATATCTCACCAGTGGCTCAAAGTCTCCGTCGCCGGAAGCAATGATGACTGCATCAAGCTTTGGCGCAAGCGTGATGGCGTCGACCGCAAGTCCAACGTCCCAGTCAGCTTTTTTTGCCCCACCCCAGAATTCCTGAAGTTCTTTTGATCTGGTCTCGATGCCAATTTTGCCGAGTGCCTCAAAGAAGCTTGACTCCTCTCCTGTTTTGGTCGAGATGACATATGCCATAGCGCGAATAAGTTTGCGGTCGGCAACCGTATCTTGGAGGATATTATTAAAATTCACTCGCGCATCATCATAGAGATGTTTCGCACTGTGATAAAGGTTTTGTGCATCTATAAAGAGACCGACGCGCTGGTCTTTGTGTTTTATGACTGACATATATGAAAAATCAATTTTCAGGACAAGAAACGATCAGTTCGAGTCCCGCTAAGCCTATTAAAAAAATGGATAACCACTAACAGTATGAAATAGTGATGAGACCGAGGCGCAAATAATGCGCGTCAAGCGCGCATTATCTTTTCCAAGCGAACAATGCGAACAGGAGGCATTGCGACTACTTGATCCCAAGCTTTTTGACCAGAGCGTTGTACTTCGTTTCACTCTTCTTCTTCAGATATTTGAGATGCGCACGTCTATCCGAGACCATCTTGAGAAGTCCGCGTCGCGAATGATGATCTTTCTTATTATCTTTCAAATGCGATGCAAGCTCGTTGATCCGCTGACTGAGCACGGCAACCTGAACCTCCGGAGAACCGGTGTCTGAGTCATGGCGCTGGTGCTTGCCGATGATCACACTCTTTTTCTTTACTGTAAGCATGGGGAGTAGCGTAGCATGAATATAAAAAAAGCGCAAGCCCACTCAATATTCTAGCCCTCTGCTTCGTTTTGGAAGGCTTTTGCGAGAGGATCTTCAATGCCGGTCGATACGACCTCTATTCCCTGGGCTTTGAACTCGGCAAGTGCCTTACTACTCTCGGTAATGTCATCATTACCACCTCCCTCATCAAAAATGCTCGCCATGTCCTTCCCGCTCAAAAGGAAATCTCGCTTCGGCTTTGTCGACATGCTGATTTCGTCCGCGTAACTTGGGATTTTTGAGATAGTTTTTGCCATACAATTAGGCAGCTGTTTTTTCTTCTTCAGCTTTTGTTCTTACTTGCTCCAGAAACTCCGGAGGAAAATCATCGAAGTTCCCCTCAGCTTCGATCGACGCAAGGAGTGCCCCAAAACTTTCATATTCAATAGTATCTGGTTTCGGAATGTTCTCGCCATCATAGGGTTCATCGAATGGATCTTTTATTCTGTCTGGTACTACAGAAGGTGCTGCATCGTACCTGGATTCGTCATTTGCTGATCGTTTAGCGATGACAGGTGTCTCGAGTGTGTCACCAAGTACATCACTTTCGATTTTAGACATTGGATTTCCTTCTGGCATAAGTGTATTGCATCTCAATTGTAGCACTGAGTAGCTATATATCAATGTACTTACACACATAACCCTCACATGAATCATGTTTCATGCATGTTTTGCTATCTTCTATATAATAAAGAGTATGGAACTCAATGATTGGAAGCGGCAATTTTTGGAATATATCGAGATCGAAAAAGGCAGAAGCATAAAAACGGTCATCAATTATGACCGATATCTCACGCGCTTTATTCTGCACACAAAATTGAAAGTACCGGGTGCGATAACCGATGATATTGTCCGTGAATATCGCATTTGGCTTAATCGACAACTCGCACGCGAAACTAAGCGTGGTATGGCATCCGAGACGCTCAAGAAAAAGACCCAGAACTACTACCTCATCGCACTCCGTGCATTTCTTAAATACATGATACGTCAGGGAGTTAAGGTCATGCCCCCGGAACGGATTGAGCTGGCAAAGGCCCCGGAAAGACAACTCGACCTCATTTCTTCAGCTGATCTGAATAAGCTACTCGCCTCACCAAATGGCTATGATTTAGCTGCTTTACGTGACAAGGCGATTCTCGAGCTGTTTTTCTCTACCGGACTACGTGTCTCTGAGCTCTGTTCCCTATCCCGCGATCTTGATCTGTCCCGCGATGAGTTCTCTATTCGTGGAAAAGGTGAAAAAGTAAGAGTTGTCTTTTTATCAGAGACAGCAAGAGTTGCTCTTAAAGAGTATTTGAACAAAAGGACAGATGTCGATGATGCCATGTTCATTCAAATAGGACGAGGTGGGGAAAAGTCTTTAGCCAAGAAAAAGGGCGACCTCCGTCTCACCCCCCGATCGATCGAAAGACTTGTGAAACAGCATGCCATAAAATCTGGCATATCAAAAAAAGTCACTCCACATATATTGAGACACAGCTTTGCAACTGATCTTCTTGAGAATGGAGCTGATCTGCGTAGTGTACAAGCACTTCTTGGACATGCGAACATCGGAACTACTCAGATATATACTCATGTGACCGATAATAAATTGCGAGAAGTGCACAAACAGTTTCACGACAAACGTCGTAAATAGATCCACAAGTTTCACGAATAACGTTTCTCGTGTATATAATAGAGCAATGAAATTTGTTTCATGGAATGTAAATGGCCTACGTGCTGTAGCAAAAAAGGGATTTCTTGAGTGGCTCTATTCTGCAGGACCTGATGTGCTTGGACTTCAGGAAATAAAAGCCGAAGCAGATCAGCTTCCCGAAGAGGTGCGTGCTCCAAAGGGTTATTATGGATATTTTTCTTCCTGCAAGATCAAGAAAGGTTATAGCGGTGTCGCACTATACTCAAAGACAAAACCCGACAAAGTTGAATATGGTATAGGGATAAAAAAATTTGACGATGAGGGACGGATCATTATCGGACATTATGGTGATCTTGTCTTATTGAATGTATATTTCCCTAATGGTGGTGGGGGGCCGGAGCGGCTCAAATATAAATTTGAATTTTATGATGCATTTCTTGTATATATTGATAAATTAAGAAAAAAGGGAAAGCAGGTCATCTTTTGTGGTGATGTAAATACGGCGCATGAAGAGATAGATCTTGCGCGTCCGAAGGAGAACGAGAAAAATACCGGCTTCCTTCCTGAGGAGCGGGCATGGATAGACGAATTGGTGAATTCAGGCTATGTCGATTCATTTAGACATTTCAATCCCCACAAAGAAGGAGCATATAGTTATTGGGATATGAAAAGTGCTGCTCGTGAACGCAATGTCGGCTGGCGTATCGACTATTTTTTCCTTGCTCCAGAATTGATGACAAAACTAAAATCCGCGGGTATCTCCCCACAAGTCATAGGCTCCGACCACTGCCCGGTGTGGATCGAATTGAAATAAGTATCTACATAGCAATAGGGCGGGAGTACTCCATATACTCGCTGACTTGCCTCTCACACAGTAAGTCATGTGGTATGGAGCCCTTGTTTCGTCGTCACTCGGCTGTAGAGTAAATGAGGACATCCCCTCTCCTTCCTCGTTAGACGAAATAAAAAAGCGGCTCCTTTCAAAAGGTGCCGCCTTGCTCTGCGTCTTGTCTCAGACTCTCCTCTGGCGAATTTCTTCGCCGATCCTCGATGTGTACCAGTTGATGTCGAAGCCGCACAATTTCAGTCCGTGCAGAAGCGAAAAGAACTGATCGTATCCCGGGTTTCCGTCGCTTGCCATCGTTCTGATGGCGAGGAGTGTTTCCGCGAGTATCTGTGCATGATGCGGATTGAACTTCTTGCTGTGATCACGCGGGAGCAGTCCTGCGCGTAGAACGCTGATGACAGGCACGAAACGCCGATTGCCCATCTCTGCCTCTCCCTTGGTGTGCTCAGGGAGAATTATTCCTTCCTTCGCAACTGCGAGGAATGTGTACCGAGAAAGTAAGATACGTTCTCCGGTCTCACGGTGATTCACGGTACGTATGACCGGCTCCCCGATCTGTGTATAAATGGAAAGCTGCTTCTTGGTGATGCCTGCTTCCTCATAGACCTCGCGTAGGCCGCACGCATATGCCGCTTCAGCTTCGGTTGTGAGCGGACCACGCACGGCATCTTCCGACGAAAAACCGCCGCCGAAGAATTTATCACTGCCTTGCTTCTTGTCATGACCAATGGCGACGTTCTTGAGATCGTCGGAGAAAATGGGCACGACAGAATTTCCAGAATAATCCAGACATTCAGCCACGGTGGCCTCCTGTAAAAGTTTAAAATGCTGACCCGCACATAAGCAGTCTACTTTAGATTAAGCATTATTAAATAATATTGTCAATTATCATACTTATTTTACGTTGTATTTCTTACGTATTTCTCCAACTTCCTCTTCTTCTTTTTCTTCACGTACGACCTTCCCTTTCTCTCCGAGGGCATGAAGATCCTCTTCCTTAAGTTGTGCAAGTTCTACGGTGCGTTTCGAAAGATATTCTTCGGTGTTCAATTCAGGTTGTTCAAGTACTTCATCAAATAGTGCATAGAGTATCGATCCAATGCGACGCGAGGGCCTCTCCCCTGTTATCGTCATGATCTTTTCTCCGTCAATTTTAAGCATTCCAACAGAGACTGGTGCGCGCATCGCTTCTTCGATCATTGAATGATACTTGCGCAGGCGGTACGGAGTTTCTTTTGGTCTGCCCATACCGATACGATCACATGCGCGTACATGCATCAGGTCCCACACAAGATCAGGTCCAACATTTGCGACAATGCGTCTCACTGCAGAGAGTGTGATCTTCTCGATATCTGAAAAAAATAAATGATAGCGTACAAGGGTAGAAACATTCTGAGTCAGCTCCTTTGGAAATCTCATCCGCTCAAGGATCTTTGTCGCCATCCTTCCCCCAACAACGTCATGGCCGTAAAAGGTCCAGTCTTTTTTTTCTTCGAGCCATTTCCGTGTCGCCGGTTTACCCACGTCGTGCAGAAGTGCTGCAATGCGCACGTGTAGCGGCCATCCCCTATCTGATGCATGCTGAAGTGCACGCAGGTTGTGCTCCCAGACATCATAGATATGATCACCATTCTGTTCACAGCCGAGACCTTGCTCAAGCTCAGGCATGATGAGCTTGAGGATCCCTGTGTGACGAAGCAGCACTATCCCCTCCATGGGGTGCTCACTCATGAGTATCTTGCAGAATTCGTCGCGGATCCGTTCCGCTGCTATTTTCTCTAGGCGCGTCACATATTTCATCACTGCATCCATGGTGTCCTTCTCGATCACAAATCCGAGTTCCGCAGCGAAACGCATCGCGCGCATGACGCGCAGTGCGTCCTCATTGAATCGATCATCAGGGATACCCACGCACTTTATAAGTTTCCGGGATATATCAGCAGTTCCCTCGTATGGGTCTACGCATATTCCGGTATTCGGGTCATATGCTATCGCATTCATGGTAAAGTCCCTGCGCAAGAGATCATCGTTGATATTTTTTGAGAATATTACTTCATCTGGATGGCGAAAATTTGTGTAGCTCGTTTCCTTGCGATATGGAGTGACTTCAACGACGCGAAGCGACATTCGCGCCATATCTGTTTCTAGGATATCTTCATTGACTACCCCGACGGTTCCAAATTCATTTTCGTAAAATGTTTTCGGGAAAATGGCAATGATCTCATCGGGTGTCGCACTTGTTGTGATGTCCCAGTCTTTCGGAGTCACTCCCCTTATGAGATCACGCACGCATCCGCCAACGAGATATGCCTCAAATCCTGCTTCTCGGAGTTTTTCTGAGATCTGCGATATTTCCTTTGGAATAGTGAAATGCTTAGGCATATGAGTATTTTACAGTTGTATCAGGATTCTCGGCTACTGCCGCTGGTGGTTTTCGGTCTCGATGACTCGACAACGAAAACCCTTTCGAATCCCTCACGCAGGCAAGCAGTTGCCTGCTCGCTCGCACTTTGTGCTCCCGGAGGGATTCGAACCCCCAATAACTGCTTCGAAGGCAGTCGTGATATCCATTTCACTACGAGAGCGATTTGTTGTGAATAATAAGCAAACTATACGGTAAAACGTTGGTAAATCAAAGCCTGGAAGGCTAATTCGGTGAAACAAAGAATCGCTGGTCACATCGACAGGTACTTGGGATTCATTGAGAATGCGCGTAGGCAAAGCCTGCCTAACGTCGGTCTTCGAAAAAGAAAACACCGGCAGACCGGTGCTCTCTTTTTGCTCGAACCTTGTGCGGGTAGGGAGAATCGAACTCCCGTCTCATCCTTGGCAAGGACGTATTCTACCACTAAACCATACCCGCAATTCACTCTCCAATGGAGACATATTAGCTGATTAATCCTTTTGTGACAACATTATTAGACTCTGAAATAGAAACAGTTTTCACTCTTCATAAAATGATACGCTGAATACAGTATGCTGAGACTATTTATGTGCTGTGTGGACAACTGGGGATAAACCTGTGGATTGTGTGCATAAAGGACAAATTGCTCATTAAATGTCCTTTATCCACATAAGTCACAGACTTATCCACAGTTTGAACTAAATTCTGCATATCTGACTGAAAGATATTTAATTCACAAATAGCATAAATGTTACTAAGTAACGTTATTTCTATATATATACATGAGTTAAGTACAAATTCGAATTAATTTGAACTATTTGAGTACCGTTTCACGAATAACATGCTTATCGTTTATACTGCGAAAATATTCATATATTTGGGTAGATTGACCAAAATATCTACATGAGTAGTATTTGCAGATGAATAGCCCAACTAAACAGTCAATAGGTTCACTTGGCGAAGATATTGCTTCAAAATTTCTGAGATCTAAGGGATATCATGTTTTAAGTCGAAATTACTTAAAACCCTATGGTGAAATAGATATCATATGCACAAAAGATGAAGTTATTCATTTTGTTGAAGTTAAAACTGTTTCACGATTAACATCTTTGAATATTTCAGATGTATCTAGAGCAGAAGACAATGTTCATGCCAAAAAACTCCATAGACTTTCCCGGGTAATTGAAGTGTACATATCTGAACATAAAATTGAATCAGACTGGCAATTTGATGTCCTTACGGTAAACATAAATAGTTTAAATAAAACTGCTACGGTCCGACTTCTTTCGGACATTGTAATTGGATCCTAGTCTGTGTGCTTGAGAGTTGTTGAAGAAATCAATCTAAATGATGTTATTCGTGTAACTCCTGCTTTCGTTTCTTGCCCATTTGGAGTATGAGACATAAAATAGAAAATATTCTTGTCAGGATTTGTTTTAGAAATGTGATGTATCCTGTACTTGTGTAAATTTATAATGTGTGATATAGTTTAAATGTAAATATGGCAGACACAGAGCGTATTGATCTGACAGTAAAAGCCATTGAACTCGTAGAGAGTTCCCATCTTCCACGCGAAGACAAGAAACTTATAGAGGGGAGAATTCCTTTCATTTCAGACATTATGCTCAAAATGTTTGTAGAGGTCTGCGAAGAAGACCCATTTGGTATTGATTCAATTGTAAAAGGCCTAAAAAAGAAACTGGAAGCACAGGGAAATCTGGGAAAGATCCATGAGATAGTGAAACAGGAAAGGCGGGAAATTGAAGACCTGATCGCATCCGGGAGCTGATTATTCGAAACATACACATATGATAGAAGCAACACAGCCGCATACTTCAGACGAAACACCCTTTGATGGGGAACGGGTTGTAATTGCTGCGCCCGCAGGCTATGTGGGCGAGAATGAAACTGACATTGCGCCGTCAGCTCTTGAGGCTACACTTGCGTGGCAAGTGGGTCAGGGATATGGCAGTCAGCTGGGTGAGTATAGTGTGCAATCGACGACCATTGAACCCATGACGGAAGTTGCTATTACTGAAGGTATACCAGAGGGAGATTTCGCACATCGTGAATTATCGTATGTGGTTGATCCGGTGACCGTAGAGACAATACCTGCATTGCCTGGACTCGAATCAAATGAAGGTCTCACTGAAAATATCTTCGTTATCGATCCTGACAAGCT
>JAYTVK010000082.1:0-4293 GCA_043744595.1 Candidatus Lloydbacteria bacterium | reverse complement strand
GGCTCTGGTCCTTGGGGATGGAGTTGTGCAGGCTCAAACGGAGGAAGTACTGCGAGCTGCAGCGCGGGTCTTGCTGTTGTGAATCCGTCACCTGCACCTACGCCGCCCGTGCCGTCACCGAGTCCGACTCCTTCATCAAGTCCGCTTGTTGTGTCTGCTCGCCCCTATCTCTTTAAGGCCGATGAAGCACGACTGCGCGCGTCGATCGCAGCGAATGATCCTGAAGCAGTAGGTAGTGCATCAAATAATCAGGGAACACCGATCGGATTTCTCACACTTGCAAAAACCGCATCACTGAATCGCGCAAGCTATAGTGATATCTCAACTTGGAACATCGCACTTGCAGGCTGGCTCGCAAACGATACGGCAATGCTTGATATCGCGAAGGGTGAGGCGATGGCGATAGTAAATGCGGCACCCGCGGGCGACACCGGACACAGCGACACCTATCAGCATGTCGAAGAGCGACTCTTGAACGTCGCAGCGGTCGCAGACCTTGCATACTCGCGTTTCACCTCTGCTGATCTCGCGAAAGTCGCTGCATGGACCAACGGCACCCTCGATAACTGGAACACCGGTAATCTGAACTATTGGCCGTATGATGCGACACGTAATAATTATTGGCAGAACGGTTTTCTGGCAAATGTGGTCGGAGGGATCGCCACTGAAGGATTTAATTCTCGTGCAGGTGAATTCCGTACCAACTCGGTGCGCATGGCGAATCTCTTTACCGCGCAAACCAATCCGCCGCAGTGGTCGGGCCCAGTGCAAACAGAGGGACACTACTACTCCGCGTATGTCACCAACGCACTGTGGGCGCTCGAGCTCTATGATACCGCAGCCGGTACCTCACTTACGGCAAATTCGTATTTTGCCGTGAACGATCAGCTCAACTTGCTGATGTATCAGACGCGTCCTGACCTAACCTCATTCTTTGAAGTTGGTTCGGAGGCAAGTATCAGCACTGCGCCGTTCACGCTAGTCACCATGAACTACTGGCAGCATCTCATTGCGTCAGCAAAGAATTCTGTTGAAGCGCAGCAGGCGAAAGCGATCCTTGCAGTCGCACAGCAAAGTAATTTCTGGGGACGACAAGGCAAGGGTTTTGTGAATTTCTATTGGAATACCCGTTCGACTGGGGTTGTGCCGCTTACGGCAAAGACCGATCGTTTGTTCGCAGCACCAACGCCCGGCGCAGGGCTCATTGGTGTGCGTTCGAGTGCCGGATTCCAGAGTACCGCTCGTGCTGCGCTCATGTTCGCAAATTATTATGGAGCAACCCCGGAGTATTCGCACTCAAACCCGGATGCACCGGGCTTCCAGTGGGCTGACGGGGCAAATTGGATCGTTACCGACCCTGAATTCTTCAATAACTCAGGCATCATTGCCGAAGCCGGAAGCGGGGTAGAAAGTGATGTTTCAAATATCGTCACACTCGCCGGAGTAAGATCGAATACCTCGGGGACAACTCCGCTCATTGAATTCGCCGAAGATCGCAGTACTGCATCAGTACCGCACTACTATGCCCAGATCAATGCACAGCCATACTGGAATACGACGAGTACCTATCGTAGAGAGTACGTATGGCTTGATGATCTACAGACGGTGGTGATCTTTGATCGCATTATCGGTGGCAGCGCAAAGAAATGGCGGCTGCATCTTCCATCTGCTCCGACCATCTCAGGAAGTACTGCGACATATGTCACAGGAGGGAAGACTGTCACCGTACGCGACCTCTATAGTACCGCGCATGGCGCATGGTCATCATCGAATCTGAACGGAACACTCACGACACAGAATGTCTGGCGACTCTCGCAGGACGATGCAAGTAACGACTATGCGTCAGTCAAAGTGCTTGATATCGGCAGTAGAGTCTCTGCAGCGAGCGCGGTGCAGGGTGCGGGATATTATCAGGCAACGCTGACGATCGCAGGCGCCACCCGAACCATTCGCTTCCATGACAATGGTACTCATGCACTCATAAATTAGCTCATTGCAACATGATCATGCCCGACACATTTCACCCTGTCGCAGCTGAGATCGAAGCACTCTTGCGCGAGGGAGGTCGTTGGTATGAGCGCTTCGAGCATGAAGCTGTACGCACAAGCGAAGAGGCATCCAAAGTACGTCCGGAGTACGATATCTCACAGGGGACGAAAGCACTTATTCTCAAAGCAAAAAAGAGAGGCGGAGAAAAATGTTTCATCATGGTGGTTGTTCCCGGCGACCAACAATTCGACGTGAAAAAGTTGAGAGCGCAGACCGGCTATGGTGACGTCCGATTTGCCACACCTGGTGAGGTAGATGAAATAACCAAAGGGGTCATTCCGGGAGGGGTGCCTCCATGGGGCGATCTGTTCGCGCTCCCGGTGTTTGCGGATACCAAGGTTTTTCATAATGAAAAGATCATCTTCAATGCCGGGGACCGCAGGGTCTCTATTGCCATGTATGCTCGGGATTACCGCGAACTTGTCGCTCCGGAGGTAGTAGACATTACCTGATGATCCGGGTCGCAGACGGCGAGGTTTTTTGCTATGATGCATGCATATGTGGGCAATGCGCAGGAGAATGGGCATTATAGGTGTCATCACAGCATTTTTTATGGTGGTTGTGGTCCTGCCTTATTGGTATCTCCACCGCGAGATCCCAACCTGTTTTGACGGCAAGCAGAATCAGGGAGAATTAGGTGTCGACTGCGGCTCGCCATGTGCGGTGCTTTGTAGGGGGCAGGCAAAAGATCTTAATCTGCTTTGGACGAAAGTATTCCCGGTCCGTCAGGGCTCTTACGATGTCGTCGCATATGTTGAGAATCCAAACTTTGATATTGGCACCGATCACTTTACCTACACCGCAACCCTCTACGATGCCGACGGACAAGTGATCACCAGTCGTGTCTCGGATGACTTCGTGCTTCCGAGTGAGCGCTTCGTGCTCTTTGCGGGAGGTATGCTCACCGGTGATAAGATCGCTTCAAAAGGCAGTATCGAAATAGAACCCAACCTGACCTGGGTGACCACGCAAAAGACCGGCGTCTCGTTCTCGGTCAGTGATAAACTTTTGGTCGGTGCTGATCAAAAGCCGATACTTACCGCAATGCTGCACAATGACACCCCGCGTTTGTATCGCAATGTGAATGTCGACGCGGTCATCTACGACAGCAAAGGTAATCCGATAGGGGTATCTTCGACCAGAGTTGAGAAAATAGAACCGAACGGTTCCGAGAAGCTGAGTTTCACCTGGCCGGATGCATTCAACTATGTCGCTGAGACCGAAGAATGTGAGTTGCCGGTCGACGTCATGATGGCGATCGACAGATCGGGAAGTATGCGTGATGAAGATAAGATAGGGCAGGCAAAGCTTGCGGCAGCGAGCTTTGTGAAGCGTCTTTCCGGGAATGACCAAGTTGGACTCGTTTCATTTGCCTCAGATGCGTCAAATCCCCCCGACCAGCCGCTCACCAGTGACTTTGCCCGTGCCGCCCGTGCGGTCGATCGTATCGATATTCATACTGACGGACTGCAGTTCACTAATATCGGTGATGCACTGCGCCGCTCTATAGACGAGCTTGCAACCTTGCGCCACAACAAAGACTCACGTCCGATCATCGTGCTCTTGACCGACGGTATCCCAAATCGCCCGACCAACACTGACGGAAAGAGCGACGAAGCGTATGCTTCCGAGTATGGACTGAGAATTGCGACTGAAGCAAAGAATGACAATATCACTATCTTTAGTATCGGACTCGGTTCGGATGTGAACACGACACTTATGACCTCTATCGCCTCAAAGCCAGAGCAGTATTACCCGGCAGCATCGGGCTCCGACCTTGCCAAGGTATACCAACAAATAGCCAACGCGATCTGTAAGAAGGCGCCGTCAGTTATCGAGATAATCCCACGCGTGAATGATGTTACTCCAACGCCTACGGCACCTTGACCTGCCGCTACTTCTTGCGACGATCCCCGTTCTTGCGGCCGGGCTGATTTCGATGTACTCGTTCATGGGGCAGAACAATCTGTTTGAAAAACAGCTGTTCTGGATCTGCTTCTCGTTCCTGGTGTGCATCGGCCTTTCGCAACTTGATCTGCGCGTCCTGCGACGTACGAATATCATTCTTGGAGTGTTTATCTTTTTTTCCACCACACTTCTGATGCTGTTCCTTGTCGGTAGTGTGTTCAAAGGTGCGCGCGGCTGGTTCAATCTCGGATTCTTTGCCATACAACCGGCCGACCCAATGAAGCTGGTACTGATACTTGTACTCGCAAAATATTTCTCGCGCCGACATATTGAAAT
>JAYTVK010000081.1:0-1357 GCA_043744595.1 Candidatus Lloydbacteria bacterium | reverse complement strand
CGTGCTCGGGATGAGCATCGATGCCTGTCGACGAAGGCGTACCATCATTTTCATATAGCGTCGAAGCTCCATGTGTCCCCTCGGCGGTTGTGGCAGCGGTCGCCACCTCATGTGCTGCCCCAGATGGATGTGCCGCCAGATACTCTTTCATTGCCTCCACGTTTATCTTGTCACCCGGATGGATCATATCGATATTACCACTCGTCACTCCGAGTTTATTGAGCTCCTCCGGAGTCATACTCTTGAGTGCGCAGTAGACGTCAGGATTGTTCGAGCCTGGGATCTCACGAGCAAAGATCTTCGAGAGATTGTCACCTTGTATGACGGTGTAGTCGGGTGATGCCTCAGTGGCATTACGCAGTGTCTCACCATAGGGAATGTATGATTGCTCGGTAGAGAGGCCACGTGAGCCATCGACGTATTCGGTGGATACCTCGGGGGCGCTTCCCGGCATCATCGAGTGGATAGTGCGACCTGCATGCTGTGCCGCTTCTTCCGCACTGCCGACGAGTGCTTTGCCTGCATGCACAACACTCTCTTCTGCGGCAGCGATATGCTCTTTGACAACAGCGGCACTCCCGAGCACATGCTCGGTCATAGTGTCCGTCGCGCCGTTCATCCATTTGACTGCATCCACCATCTCCGCACCCGCAGCGGCAGCAAGACCGCCAATGGTTCCGGCAAGGATAGTGTCTGTTGCTTGCTTCTTGAAGCGGGCACTCTTGATCTCCTCATCAGTCTTGCCCAAGAGTTTGCCAAGTCTGCGCTCCGCTTTGTCGCCATGCTCATCGACCACCTCTTTTCCTTCCAAGAGTACCTGTGCCTCGACCATCGAGCGAGTAAGTGCATATTGATTGTTCAGTTGCTCATCTTTGGGTCCCCAGACCACCTTCCTGTCGGAGATCTTCATCTTGGTATAGTCGAGACGACGAGAGAGTTGTGCGCTCAGTTTGGTTTTCTGTGCGGTCATCTCTTCGAGTTTTCCCGCGTCGACCCCTTGTGCGAGCGCTGCATCGAGTGACTGTATCTGCGCCTTTAGATACTCGATCTTTGCTGTTGCGCCACTACGCCTATCGCCTGGCTCAAGGTCTTCAGCTTTCTTGTTGCCTGCGACATCGTTTTCGCCGACTGCCGTGACCATATTCTTGGTCGTCCCACGCGCGGCAATAGTGAGATCGTCGAGCTCAGCGACGAGTGACGCCTTCACCCGCTCATCATCGACATGCCCGAGCTCTTCAGTGATACGCGCAATACGCTCCTGTGCGGCCTTCATCTTCTCGGTCGAGACATTTTCACCCGCACGCTGCGCTTTGTCCTGCGCAAGTAGTGCCTCGCCCGAGCGCTTCCATCCGCGCAT
>JAYTVK010000080.1:0-4391 GCA_043744595.1 Candidatus Lloydbacteria bacterium | reverse complement strand
ACAACCTTGGGGGCTGTGCCGTTTTGTGATTCTTTCAGAATCATATTTTTTCGAAAAAAAAGACGGGCTGTCAGCCCTCCAATAGAGTAACTATACTCCTACTTCAGGAATGCACAAATAAGTTATCAACACCCCCCTCCCTATTGCAATTATCGAAGGTTATGGAAATATAAGTATGGGGCACACGGTCGTGTGGCACCCATTCATCGCAACTCTCTGGAGAAGCTCATGAAACGCAACCATCGACACGGCATGAATGCGCCGAACGCAGCGAAGAACAGCACCAGCGGCAAGGCCAACGGCAACTACATCGGCGCGCAACTCCTCGACACCGGCCAGGTCACGGCGAACGACCACACGGCCGAAGCGCAGCAGTTCGTCACCTGATCCACCGGCCGCGGATCTGACGACAGTTCATCAACCCCAACCCTGGGGCAACACCTTTCGAGGAGTTGCCCCAGCTTTTTTTATCGGAACAATTCCTTCGCACAAAAAGTTCTTCAATATGCCAGTACCTCCAAAGATCGACCACAACTACTGAGTGGACTTAAGAAGCAAAATGGCGACAGCTACAACAAACAAGCCCGCGAGATATACATTCACTGTTCGCGAATTTCCGAAAAGTTTCGAGGAGTAGTGATCGGATGAATAGATGAGGGAGATAGAAAATATTGCTCCCAAAAACGGAATGAGTTTAAAAAGTCCAAGCATAAAAGCTGACGGGAGAATCAGACTTAGCAATCCAATCACTATGCCAGCTACAACATATACGGTACTTACAATTCCTCCAACAAGAGCCAGGGGGGTGAGTCCAGCGGGCATTCCTTTAGATTTAAAGCTCGTGAACGGAATAACTGAGAACAATCCGACAACTAAGTAATACATGAATTCGCTCTGATTGGGGTCTACCACAAAAATCAGTCGATACATAGAGAACAATGCAATAACCATCAAGGCAATTGAGAGTAACTTCATTTGCTAATTATATGAAATTTGACTTTCCCTCACAAGGCAAGGCGGGGCGCACTGTTTCTGAAAGTTATGAAAAGTATTTCTTGTTTTTGAGTTTCTCCGGGAGATAACTCTCCCCGTCATACATCTCGTATCCTTCCCCGTACCCCATCTCTTTCATCATCTTGGTCGGAGCATTTCTGATATGCATCGGGATATCGAGGTTTCCATACTGCTTGATATCCGACTGAGCTGCTCGTAGCGCATCATAGGCACTGCGGTCTTTTTTGCAATTCGCGAGATATGCCACGCCGTGCGCCAGATTTATAGCCGCTTCCGGATAGCCCACCGTCTCACAGGCGCGGAACACCGCATTTGCGACCACCAGCGCGGTCGGCTGCGCAAGACCAATATCTTCTGATGCGAATATAACCATTCTACGTGCGATAAAGAGCGGGTCTTCCCCTGCGTCTATCATGCGCGCAAGGTAATACACGGCAGCATCCGGTTGGCTGGCGCGCATCGATTTAATGAATGCAGATATCGTATTGTAGTGCTCGTCTCCTTTCTTGTCGTAGCGCAAATGTTTGGACTGGACCGCTTCCTTCAAGTGTTCGAGCGTCGGGGTCTTATAGAGATGCACCGCGGCGTCGAGTACTGTGATAGCCTGCCGTGCGTCACCGCCTGCAACTGCGATCAGCCAATCGCGTGCATCATCCGGGATCGTTATCTTGGTGCGCGCCAATATTTTCTTCATGTCTTCTTCGTTGTGACTTTCGAGCACAAATACCCGTGCACGCGAAAGGAGTGCCGAGATGACCTCAAAGCTTGGGTTCTCGGTGGTCGCTCCGATGAGCGTCAGCTCACCGCGCTCGACGAACGGCAGTAGGTAATCCTGCTGGGCTTTATTGAAACGATGGATCTCATCAAGAAACAGTATCTTCGGGAGTCCGACTGAGTCATCCTTCACTATCTCGGTGATATCCGCCTTGCCTGCCGATACTGCGGAGAGTTCGTAGAATTTTGCTCCCATCCCTTTGGCATAGATGCGCGCAAGTGTGGTCTTCCCCACGCCGGGCGGACCCCAGAGGATAAATGAGAAGAGATGCTTGCCTTCGATCGCCTGGCGCAGCGGTTTTCCCTTTCCGACAAGATGTTCTTGTCCGATATATGCGTCGAGCGTCTCAGGGCGAAGTGTGACGGCAAGGGGTTCCATCACCTAGTTATACCGCAACCACTTTTTTTGTCATTGAGCTGAAATTACTCAGAGAAATTCTTGCCTTGTTCTTCGCGCATCTCAATGCCTTCGTCGCTGTAGCCGAAGTAATGGGCAATTTCGTGCCACACCGTATCGCGCACCGCTTCCTTCAGTGCTTTCTCGTCGTGGCCTGTCATCGCAATGAGCGGATTCTTGAAGATAGTTATCTTATCAGGAAGCACTTCACCTGCTCCATAATACTCACCGCGATGAGTGAGCGGTATACCCTCATACAGCCCGAGTAAGGTACTCCCCTTTCCGACATGATTTTTCTTGAGTTGCTCCTTTGTCGGTTCGTCGGCAATGACAATGGCAACATTATCCAGCCGCTTAATGAATTTCTCAGGAATAGTATCTATCCCTTCGCTCACGAGTTGTTCGAATCGTTCATCGGTCATTGAATCGATTATACATGTTCAGTATACAAACAAGAAAACGACCACGTAGGTCGTTTTCTGAGCATTTTAGCTACTTCGTCAAATGAGGAAGAAATAAAAGTGTCTTCATTTTTATTTTGACCGAATGCCGACGAAGCAAGAGCGTTTCGCTCTTATTTTGCTTTCTCCTTCTTTGGCTTCTTCTTATTCTTTTGCTGTGCGTTGTCTCCTTTTCCCATATGATCGTGTGAACTCGTAATGTCTTAATTATAGCAGACAATATTCCGGTGTCGCTCGATTAATCCACTTTCATCTTTGAATATACTGCACAGGGTGCCTGAGAGAGCTTTGCGGAAAGCTGATCGCCAAAACCATAGTGCCACCATTCGTTCGGATTCACAGTAAATCCCGCATGCGTCATGATGTGATAGAGCAATCTGCGATTATCTCTCCCCAGTGATTCTTCTTTTGTGAGTGGGCGCTTTTTCTCTAATTGTTCAAGATAGTCGGTAAATGAAACTTCGCCGACCAGATCGAACGCTCCGCCCATGTCGATTGTTTCAAACTCGCCGATGCGTCTGATCGAGCAGTCGACGACACCTCCCGTCGAATGCTGCGGAGGTGAGAGTGGGTTCACCTGCGTTTCGCTCGGGGCACCCTCGGCCCAATAGGTACCGGTCTCTTCTCTTACTTGCTCATCACTCCACTCAGGGTGGGCAGCTCGAAGAAATTGAGGCACCCACTCGTCGTGAAAATAATTCTGTACCGCTATCGGACGATACGCATCGAATACAAAAAGTTCATATCCGAGCTTCTTGAACTCACTGTTGGCGACAAGGAGTTTCTTGAGGATCCCTTCCCGCACATAGAGCTCGGGTATCGCACCTTTTGCGCGATGCAGGTACGGAGGGTTATTGTCGCTGTAGTAATAATTCTCTCCGGCAATGCCCGCAGTACGAAGCTCGGTTGGGAGCTCTCTGTTTTCAGGCGCGTTAAGATCGGTCGGGTATTTGCGTGCGCCGCGTCGGCGTTCACGTAACTCACTTTGATCAGGTATTGGTGGAAGATCGTTATGCATACATTACTAGTCTCCTGCACAGTAGAGTGTGAAGTTACTTACAACCAAGCTGTGCGAGGCATGCGGCTTTGCCTTCACCTGCATTCGCGCACGCACCGCACATCTGCTGCATCTGCGCGGAGGTCATGCCAGGAGGAACTGCGACCGGAGATGGTTTGGCACTCACTCCGGCACCTGCACTAGCGCCTGCTGCGGGAGTCTTCGGTACCATCTTCATCATGGCGGACATATCGTTGAATGTTGTCGTGGTGGGTGGCACGAACAGGGTTGCATCAGCAGTCCATGCGCCGCAATGGTAGTCGGACTTTTCGTTGATATCCATCGCTGCTTGATTGGCCGGACTGTTCCCTGCTGCCGGTGCGACTTCGAGTATGTCTTTGCGCGGGATCTTGATGCCTTGCTTCATCTCTCCTTCTCCCCACATGTAACTCATGTCGGTATCAATGATCATATGTGCCACCATTGGTTTGCCCATAAGCGGGCCGGTCTTTGCGGTACTCGTGAAATCGGTGCGCATCATACCGCCCGAGACATAGACTGAGCCGGTCGAATCAAGCTTGTCGTTCGTACTTGTGACATCACATTTGGTCGGAGTGGTCATGGCGAGAATATCTTTCAGTGACATTGTGCTACCGGTGCTACTCCCTGCCCTAGGCACGGTCACCGCTTCTCCTGATACAGCAGGAGATGACGCACCTTTCATAATGAACATTGCGCCGCCACCGAC
>JAYTVK010000079.1:0-4452 GCA_043744595.1 Candidatus Lloydbacteria bacterium | reverse complement strand
ACTACTCGGTCACGCCCGACTTCTGGGCGCTGGTCTACACCATCTCACTCGAGGGTTGAACAAGACCCTCACACAGCAAAGGCCTCGCACTGCGAGGCCTTTTTTCTACCCTTTATATATTGCCAAGAAATTTGGACGCGGTGTGCTGTTATCAAACTTTCAGATTTGGATGCAATTTAAGTTTTTTGAGGCAGAAGTGTTCGAAGAGGCTTATGGGTATTAAGTCTCAGCAATGATGAGATTTTGGATGCAATGTGTTGTTATTTTTTGAGGAGTGTCGCAGAAGCTGTATGAGCTATACTGCTTCGCGACCCCGCAGGAAAATAGCAGCACAGGGCGCCAAAATTGCGCATTGCCGCGCTACGCTTTTTCGACGCGTTCAGTATATTGTCCCGTCTCCGTATTGATCCGGATGATATCATTCTCATTGATGAACATCGGCACGTTGACCTTTGCACCGGTCTCAACTACCACTATCTTTGTCGCATTGCCTGAGGTGTTGCCGCGTACTGCAGGTGCAGATTCGGTGACTCGAAGCTCCGCCTTCACAGGGTAGCGCAGTCCGATAATATCGTCATTGAAGGTTGTCGCATCGATGACTGAGTTGGGTTTCACAAAGTGAATGCCGTCACCAAGCTGTGCATCGGTGAGCTTAAAGCGGTCTGCCGGCACCTTTGCATCACAGAAGGTATATTCGCCGCGATTCTCAAAAAGATATTTCACTTCTTTGGTACCCATGTCCGCCTCTTCCGCTTTCTCGAACTGATGGAAAACGACTTCCTTCACGCTTCCCGAAAGCAGGTTCTTCACCTTGGTGTGATTCACCGGGCGTGATTTTTGCTTCTGGAATACATGCGCATCCAGCACCTCGAAGGGCTGGTCATCGATAAGAATGATCTTGCGGGGTAAAATCTCACTGTAGTTTAACGTAGCCATAATGGGGCTATTCTAAGCCGTAGTTTGAAAATTGTCCAGCGGGGGATGAGTGTGACTTTCCGCGTCAGATCCCGTTATCATATATATGAGCAAGCGATGAGGTCGCTGCTTGCACAGAGGTACATTCTGAGACATGATAAAGGCAATGCTACTCGATGAGAATGAAAAAACCATAGACGATCTTCCTGACGAAGAGATACTTGAGCGTTCCCTGAAACATCCGGGACTTTTCGCTATACTCGTCAGTCGTTACCAGGACGCATTTCTGCGCAAGGCTGAAAGTGTAGTGCGCAGCCGCGAAGAGTCCGAGGACATCGTCCAGGAGACCTTCACCAAGATCTACTTCAATGCCCGCCGCTTTAAACCCATGCCAGGAGCCACATTTAAGTCGTGGGGTTATAAGATCCTGATGAATACAACCTTTACCCACTACCAAAAGTTAAAGAAGAAGGGAGCGGCCAGCGTTGAGCTTGAGCCGGAATTCTATGAAGCACTCCCGGATCCGGCGAACTATTCTCATGAAGAGACGATGCGCGATTATGTCGCCTCATTCCTCTCGAGAATGCCGAAACAATTATCACGCCCCCTGACACTCCACTTCATCGACGAGTACTCCCAGAAGGAGATAGCGGAGATGGAAGGCACTACGGTGTCAGCCGTGAAGACGAAGATCTACCGCGCAAAGCGCGAATTTCAACGATTACTCGCAAGTGAGAGAGTGGAATGAGGATGCCTTGATACTCATTCCCGAACGAACGCAGCGAGAATGAGGTTTTACGATTATTAGACGAGCAAGGAACATAAATCATATGGTCAACACACAAGAAATGTCACAGCGAGCACTTGCAAAGCGCATCATGCGCCGGGTGTATCTCATCGCGGGTATTCGCTTTGTACTCGATCCGGTGTTTCTCAAGTCGCTTATCGCAGTCATGCTATTCGCGCGTTCAATGAAGTATGTCTCGTATACGAATGTCATCGCCAACATGCCGTCACCTGCGGATGTTTCCGGTGGATATCAATTCGTACGCGCAGCACTGTTTCACACCAATCCGATGACGGTCATACTTCTTTCGTCCGTCGTATGGCTCGCTCTTTGGGCAGCGATCGACATGTGGAAGAAAGACCAGGAAGCCTGGATCTAACGCCCCACGAAAGTAGTCAAACATACATCCCAAGTTTTTGAATTTTTGAACATCTTCATCCCATATAAAAGAAAAGACATCCCACGACAGGATGTCTTTTCTTTTTATATCAGTAAATATGGAAAGTTTTCAGAACTGGATGCAATTTCGGATTTTTTATGACGAAAGTATTCGAGAGGGCATATGAGTGATATGTCCTCCGAATCTTTCGGATTAGAAAAATTCGAAGTGCGCCAGTTCTGGAAATCTTTACTCGGGGGAGCCTTCGTCAGCATCCTCTTTTGAAGGCGCAATCGAGAACGACGCATCCTCCTTCATCTTCTTTGCGATCTCTTTCATGATCTCTTTCGCGACAGGTTTGTTCTCGCGCAGGAAGAGTCGTGCTGAATCATAACCGCGACCGATCTTGGTCTCTCCGTATGAGTATGATGAGCCGGATTTGTGAATGAGGTCATACTTCTCTCCGAACATCAGCATTTCGCTTTCACGCGAGATGCCTTCATTGTAGATGAGATCGAATTCCGCCTGCTTGAATGGTGCTGCGACTTTATTCTTCACCACCTTTGCGCGTGTGCGGCTGCCGATGACGTCTTCGCCTTTCTTGATCTGCGCAATCTTCCTGATATCAATACGCACTGAGGTATAGAACTTGAGTGCCTTTCCTCCCGGGGTAGTCTCAGGATTACCGAACATCACTCCTATCTGCATGCGGATCTGGTTGATGAAGATGACCGTGGTCTTGGTCTTTGAGACGATAGCAGTAAGCTTGCGCAGTGCCTGCGACATGAGGCGCGCCTGCTTGCCGACGTGCTGCGCTCCCATGTCTCCCTCGATCTCATCTTTTGGGGTAAGTGCTGCGACCGAGTCGATGACAATGACTGCGAGGTTGCCCGAGCGTACCAGTGATTCACAGATCTCGAGCGCCTGCTCTCCGGTGTCCGGCTGCGAGACGAGGAGCTGGTCTATCTTTACACCGAGCTTCTTTGCATAGTCCGGATCAAGTGCATGTTCCGCATCGATGAATGCCGCAATGCCGCCCTTCTTCTGCGCCTCTGCGACCACATGCAGTGCAAGTGTTGTCTTACCGGATGACTCCGGTCCGAATATTTCAACGATCCTACCTTGGGGAAGTCCGCCCACACCGAGTGCATGGTCGAGTCCGATGGAGCCGGTTGATATTGCGTCGATAGCTACCTTTGGCTGGTCACCGAGTTTGATGATCGCGCCGTCGCCGAACTTGGTCTGGATAGAGCGGATGGTCGCCTCGATACCGACCGAGCCGGAGCGTTCCGCTTCAGACTTTTCTTTCTTTACCTTTTTTACAAAACCCGCCATATGATGAAATTAATTACTAACTGATCTCGTTGATGTCGCGGAAGGGGTCCGAGGAGCGAAGAGGGTAGAGGAGGAAGTGCCATTCTGGCTCCCGCCTTCTTTGTAGATCACCTCGAAAGTTTCTTTGGTGCTATGTCCGTCCGCATCCCGTGCCGCTAATTCAATTATATTATAGCCGGGTGCGAGCAACAATTTTTCGCCGAAATTCCCCTCAAGATCGATGAATATCTCCCTTCCGTCAAGGGTGATCTCTTTCGCCCGCTTGGTCGTGCCATATACCGCAAGCAAGGGGTCGGTGTAGGTTTTTCCGTTCTCCGGGCTGATGACGCTTATTTGAGGACCAGAAATAATCCCGCGTGACTGGAAATACGCATAATAGAATATACTCCCGATGAATCCCGCGATCAGAAGGAATGAAAGCACATTCTTAAGTGTAAGGCGCGGCATATGTTCTCTATATATACATGAGATAGAGCAGGCGGTCCATTTGGCAGAGGGCAATAGCATTCAGGGGATAGTTTTCGCTATAAATATAGCCATATCCCCATTTTCCCCACAGTTTATATACAGCTTATCCCCAATTTATCCAGCCGACTATTATCCTAATAGGAGTTCTCTGTAAATTCAAAGTAACTCACGTAGGGCAGTCCTATGTGAGTTATTCATGCTTTGTCCATATATCATTCCGTAGATTCTTATAAGTCAGAATATACATAGGGCCGCCCTTGGATAGAACTGGATAGGGCACAGACCTTGCAATTCTCCCAGCTTCCGCTAGCTTTAGGAACAACAAAGTTCTCTGCCGTCTCTTCGTATTCCGTCATTATTTTAATTTTTTCTCTATGCGCACGCTCATGGTTGGTGCCTTGCTCGCCATCTCTTTTTTCATAACCACCCCTGCTTCTGCATATTACGATGTTTCAACATCAGTAGCGGTGGACACCACCTGGCACAAGGCAGACAGTCCATTCTTCATCTCCACTTCTATTGCCATCCTCCCGGGCGCAACACTCACCATCGAGCCAGGAGTTGTGGT
>JAYTVK010000078.1:0-4478 GCA_043744595.1 Candidatus Lloydbacteria bacterium | reverse complement strand
TGGTATGCGAGCCCATGTTGCCGTTCACCCACTCGACCGTTGCGTCTTCGAACACCAGTGCTTTTTTAGTATTCAAATTATAAGTGTTCTTGGACCAGTTCTCGACGCTGATGTATTTCACGCGCGCATTTTTCTTGACCCACAGCTCGACGCATCCTGCATGGAGTGAGCTCTCGGTGTACTGTGGCGCTGAACAACCTTCGATATAGGTCACTTCAGCACCTTCGTCAGCGATGATAAGTGTGTGCTCGAACTGCGCCGAACGCGCTTTGTTCATGCGGAAATATGCTTGGAGTGGGAGCCCAACCTTCACACCCTTCGGGACATAGATGAAGGTACCACCGGACCAGACCGCGCCGTGCAGCATGGTGAATTTGTGATCCTTTGTCGGGACACACTTGGTCATGAAGTGTTCTTTCACCAGCTCAGGATATTTTTGTAGCGCGACGTCCATGTTCTCAAATACCACACCCATGTCGGAAAGCTGCTTCTGAATGCGATGATAGACGATGCCTGAATCGTACTGCGCACCGACGCCGCCAAGATAATCGCGTTCGGCTTTTGGAATGCCGAGTTTTTCGAAGGTATCGGTTATCTCTTTGGGGAGCGCTTGCCAGTTGTCCGTCTCTTTGACGTTGGGGTCCACGAAGTAGGTGATGTTTTCGAGATCGAGCCCAGTGAGTGACGGCCCCCAATTGGGCATAGCAGTCTCGTACCAAAGCTTTAGAGAATTCAAACGCAGCTCGAGCATCCACTCGGGTTCGTTCTTGATACGTGAAATTTCCCGTACCAGCTCTTCGCTTGGTCCGTACTTTTCAATAACTTGCGCGATTGTTTGATCTAATTCATTCACAGGGTACTTGACAGTATACGTATTCATGCTACATTTGCAACCGTTCGCACTTCAAGGAGACAACGTGAACTCACAAGAAATCGACAGGCTGCCGCTTGTCATGAAACTGGCCTTCGCATTTCATCTCGTGGTGATCCTCGGGGCATTCGTCGCCTCCGCCTACATGGCAGAGCGCTACGGCGAAACTCGCGCCGGCACGATAGGAAGCATCGTTTTGTTCCTCTGTGCGTGCCTGTTCACGTTCATCACTACGAAGATGCTCGAACGCGAAACCGCGAAGCACGATCACGAGAGCTGACTGCCGCGCCGGCACACCGATGTCGCCCCACTGTGGGCGGCATCTTTTTTTGCGGAGAGTTTGTGGGGAGACAGTGGATAAGATCAGTCGGCACGCAGATGGTAGAGTATCGGTACATCCATCACCTTCTCGAGACACTCGCCTATCAAGAGTTCGAGTTCGGTATCGCCGGAAAATGTGCCGTTATCTCTTTCCATTTCCCCTTCACGATACAGGACCACATAGAGTGTTCCTTCCATTTCGACCCGGAGTCCGAATTCACAGCCGATACGATGATCGCGCAGAGTCTGCACCGCATCAAAACGCTCCGTGGTGTCTCGTTCAAGACACCAATCTTCCCATGTCTTCCGAGTCTCCGGCCTTACCCGATACAATATTGCGTATCGTTTCATGCATATAAGTATACGCCTCCCTTCATCGACTTGTCGCGAATAGTACGCAGTGTGTGCACAACATAGTTCATATCGCGTATAATTGAGCCCAGAGCAAATGCATAAGGAGCACCATGAGCACAAACCCCATTGTGCGCATAGGCAAGACTCCCTTATCGCACAGCACCGTACCTTGGAGTCATACCGTTTCGCTTGCTGACTTTTTAGACAAAGCAAAAGAAGCGCAGCGAGAAGTAGTTCGCATCGCACATGAAGAAGCTGAAGCCGCAGAACGCGTGAGAATGACGAGTTCCAAATACCGGGCATATCGAAAGATCATGCCGCAAAGCATCCCGGGGCGCCCGAGCGATCCACTACGACAGTCGCCGCTTCGTGCAGCAGAGATCTCTCAAAGCGACGAGTTCACGCAAGTGGTTTCCGCACTTATGTATGACGAGCGTATCCGCATGTTGTTCGCAGAGGCATGTGAAGCAGAACTGCGCAATGTTCACGTGCGACTGACGACCCTTCAGGAAGTCATCAGTAAATTCATCCGCATGCATCCCCCACGACGCTGACGAGTCACGGAGATCTCCGTGCTACCCACACCCCACGACGCACCTCGGTGCGTCGTTTCTTTTTTCTTGATTATTATTTTGACATTGACATGTATTTATAACGTGGTAGAACAATATGGGTTTCACAGGAGGTACCCATCATGACGAATCGCAAACGCTTCCCGATTTCCCTCGTTGCTCTTTCCGCTTCGGCCACGCTCGCGCTCTCGGGCTGCTTGACAACCATGCCGACTGTCCCACAGGGGGTCAAGGACTTCTTGCCTGCCGCACTCGGCGGTGTCGCTGCCATCACCTGCTACCAGAACCTCGGTGGCGGCAACATGCGCCTCCTCACCGGCGCAGCATGCGGCGTCGGCACGTACATGCTGGTCAAGTCGCTCGCGGACAACACCGACGACAAGACCGCAGAAGGCGTGAAGGCCGAGTACCAGGCAGCCCTCAGCGCCCGGCCCAATGGCACACCGCCGAGCGGTGCGCCGTTTGACTACGCGATCCGCTTCCAAAACAAGGCGGGCCAGCCGGTGGCAATCACGCTCACCGTGCAGCGGGTGGAGTTCACCCCGCCGAACTTGCAGTGCCGGGCATTCCGTGAGGTGGTGAATGAGGCCGGCAAGGTCCATCCGCCAACCAATCGGACGGCCTGCCGCCAAGGCGAAGGCGCCTGGGCGATGTCGACCGACAAGTAGGCCGCTTTCCCGGAAGCGGCGGCAAATATGGGTACAGTGCACAGCGCACTGTACCCTTTTCTTTTTTACGCTACAATGGATGCTGCATCAATTATTGAGATAATATAAAAAACGATATGCCGGAAACAGGACACTGCATGAAATGCAAAGAGAAGCGTGAGATGAAAGACACCGAAGAAACCACCATGAAGAACGGGCGCAAGGCAATGAAGGGAGTTTGCTCCGTCTGCGGCACCAAGATGTTCAAGATCCTTGGGAAAGCGGCGGCAGAAGCAGCATAAGTGAACAATATAAGACGCCTATATGGCGTTTTATATTTACCGAAATAAACTTGACATTTTCTATATTTCGTACTATTGTCATCTCCAGCTGTATCGTGGATACACCTCGCCCTTTCACTTCACAGGAGAAATTCCATGCACGAATTCCTTTTCGGAAATACCACCAAAACACTCATCACTCTGGCGCTCCTCGTCGTGTTCATCCTGATCGCGCTGTGGATCAGTAACCTCTACAAGACCCAGACGCTTGTTCCCGATGAGATCCCTGAATCCGGACGGAAGGTACCCAGCCTTCCCGGCGAAGCGCGCATCTTCTACGGCGACGCTGCGCGGATGCCCGAGCCCTTCCCTATCGACTTCGATCAGCGCAAGTGGCGCTTCGATTCAGAGAACGGAGGGTTCTCGTTCCTTGCGGCAAATGGTCTCGAGACCGAAATGCAGCTCGGATCGGGCGATGCATTTATCGCAACCTGCGACACCGGCATTCCGTCACGTATCGGCATGGATCGTTTCCTTGTCACACTGCGTCTCGGCGAGCGCGTCCTCGACACATGGGAAGTGTCCGACTACCAGCGTATGCACGACACGGGCTTCCCTGTGCGCGTGATGCACCTGGACGTGAGCAAGACAAAGCAAGTGCTCATCATTGCCGGAATGCAGCTGATGATCACCGCCGCAAAGCTCTGAGCTCGTAGCCCGAACCCCCATCCGCGTGATAGCAATATCGCGCGGCTTTTTTAATTTTCTTTAATTTCCAGGCACCGTCCAGAGACCGGTCGTTGCATCACTTTCTGATAGGTGTAAGAATGACTCCTACCAAACGTCAATCATTATGGTGGAGCAACAAGGGACACAGGAGGCCTATATCGTGGCCTATGAGCAGAACGCCGATGCCATCTTCCGCTTCGTGTATTTCCGCACGCGTGACAGAGAAGATGCGAAAGATATCGTGCAAGAAACATTTCTGCGCACCTGGCGATACCTTGCGGAGGGAAACGAAATAGACCAATTGCGCGCTTTCCTCTTCCGCACCGCTAGAAACATTCTCTACGACATGACGAAACAGTACACCACACGCAATACCGGATCACTCGACGCATTTCTCGAAGAAGGAGGCGATATCCCCGCACCAAATGACGGCCCGGGATATGACCCCCTCGATATCGAGCGCGCAATGAAACTACTCGATGACCTTGATCCTCCCGAATACAAAGAAGCCGTGCACCTACGTTTCATCGAAGAGCTTGGAGTTGGTGAGATAGCGAAGATACTTGAAGTAAGCGAGAACGTTGTATCAGTGCGCATCAATCGCGGTGTCGCAAAACTCAGAAAACATTTACCTGTATGAATCTTCCCATAAACGAACAATTACTTTTACGAGCCAACAAAGCGGTACGACTCACCGCAGCGG
>JAYTVK010000077.1:0-4503 GCA_043744595.1 Candidatus Lloydbacteria bacterium | reverse complement strand
CATTTGTTCGGCCACTTTCCCTCGCAGGTGAAAGAGTTCCGCAGTTCTTGCCTTGATCTCATTTAAGCGCGCACTATCTTCCGCTGAACGTGGTGGAGGATTTTGATGCAAGGCTCGCATTTCGTCGAGGAGCCCCTTGTGCTCCTGTCTAAGAGGAACGAGTTCTTCGCGCAATTCCTGGAAGCGAGCATGGTTAGCAACTAGTTTCTCATTGATAGAGGAAACCTCGATTGATTCCGTGGGTTGAATTTCTATTCCTTCTTCTCCCTCACTTGTTTCAAAATTGTCAGAAGGAGCGCTTGCTTCCCTAACTGCAGCAATGGTCGTGGCTTCATAATCTGGATCGACAGCGAATTCATCTGTCTGCGGTGTTTCATCAACTGACCACTGTTCTTCCATTGGGACAAGTCCAGCAGCATCAAGCTCAGAAGTATCGATATCTGAAGTAATAATTGGCTCAGCATTTGGATCAAATGACATATCAAAAGTCTACACCACTGCATATAAAACGCAATTATAGAGAATCGAGAAGCAGAAGACCCATACGGTGAACTCGTATATCAATTATCCCTCTGGCTTCGAGTGAAGGCGTCTTTATACACGACCGAGCGGTGGAGGATGGCGAGAATGAATACTGAGGTACTGTCGATCCGGAAGACAACACGATAATCACCGATGCGCAGCTTGCGATACCCGCGTAGTGACTGTCTAAGTGGCTTTCCGAATTTCTCGGGGGAGTGCGTGAGCTTATCCTCGATCGCTTTTTTGATGCGCATTTTCCATAGACGCGACAGTGAGGGGATATCTTCTGAAACTACCTTGGGGTGATACCGAAGTACGAATATTATTTCCATGCCGCGGTATGCGATACGAACTTCGTTTTTGTCTTATCGCGACCGCTTGCGACACTGTCGAGAACGATGTCTTCATCTATCTCAAGTGCTTGGCGAAGAAGCTCTGCCGCTTTTGTCGCTTCGGGGACTTGGTCGCGCTTTGCGAGTTGAGTGATCGCACGCTCGACGTCACGCGAGAGACTTACATTGATGCGTGTTTTTATAGTAGCCATAATGTTTCAAGTGTATCAAAAGTGTATCACCTGTCAAGAACAGTTGCGACATGCCAGAAAAGCATGTATTTTGAATCGCATGACCCAAGATACCGCGCTTAATATCCTCAAAACCGGGGCCAATGTGTTCCTCACCGGAGAGCCGGGGAGTGGAAGACTTATGCGGTGAACGTATACATCAGCCAGTACCCTGTGGGCTATACCTCACTAATCACATCGAAGCCTTTGTAACTTCCGGTGATAACAAGACCGACGATCTTGCCGGTGCATAGTTTTTTGGCGAGGATCTGCTTTGCGGTTTCATTCAGTGTCGCGCCTGAGCCGACCGCATCATCAATAATAAGAATATTTTTGTAAGTTCCCGTCGCTTCAACAGCGATGGTTTCGCGTGCATTCTCAATACGATCGTCCAGCTTCGTAAGCGTTTTTTGAGGCACTGCGACCGGCGTCTTGATTTTTGTTACCTGAAGCACTCGCACCGGCAGTCGCAAATTTTTTTCAAGTTCTTTCATGAATTGCACTTCGCGCCTCACTGTGGGAGGGATATAGAGGACCCCATCAATATGGTATTTCTTGATGAGTGTTTCTGCATGTGGGCGGACCTCTTCGGCGATGGATCTCATCATACGTTTGTCCTGACTCTGTTTTGCATATAGCAGTGTTTGTCCGAGTTTGGTTTTACCAAATCGTTCAATACTATAGAAATCGACATAAAAAAGCGCATCGAGTGAAGGAGATTTGAAGGTTGCGTGCATTTTCTTCATTCCATCAATTAGTCCCTCTTTGCGAAAAGTATCATAGCGAGAAAGTGTCGCGATGTACTCCATTGCCGTTTTCACTGGTTCCTGAGAGTTTTTCTCTGACCACAGTAGAAATCCCTTCCATCCATGAGTGATCTCGCCAGAGGGGGAGATATAGAGGTACCGCTCGTCAATGATTTTTTTAGCAGCTCCATCGATAGTACTGATTTGGGGAGTTTTTTTATGGAGGAGAGGCGAATAGAACACCTTTGGAGGGCGCCCCATTTTTTTGATCTCGCCATCGCGTAGGAGAATCGCGAGGTGTTTAAAAAGTGCCTGACTACTGATGGCAAGGTGTTCTGCCATGTCTTTTGCGCTCACACTTTTACGTGTGGTGATATATGCAAGGAGTTTTCTGCGTGTGTCTGTCTTCATGCGGCAAGTATACTATAGTTGACGGTTGACTGTCAACTATCAACTATACATGGTGAGGTTGTTGATTGAGAAAAAAACAGCTAAGCTTCGAGTCATGACCCAAGATACCGCGCTTAATATCCTCAAAACCGGAGCTAATGTGTTTCTTACCGGTGAGCCGGGAAGTGGAAAGACTCATACAGTGAACTCATATATCAATTATCTGCGCGAGCATGATATTGCACCATCGATAACTGCATCGACCGGTATTGCCGCGACTCATGTCGGCGGAATGACCATACATGCATGGAGCGGTATCGGCATCAAGAAGTTCCTCGATGAGCGCGATATCGACGAAATGCAGTCTCGCGAAACGCTCGTGAAAAGACTCGCTCATGCCAAGGTACTCATCATCGACGAGATCTCCATGCTCGACGGTAAGGTGCTCGCAATGGTGGAGCTCGTATGCAGAAAAGTGAGACACTCAGAGGAGCCGTTCGGGGGACTGCAGGTGGTACTCGTGGGTGACTTCTTCCAGCTTCCTCCTATTGCGAAGTATGGCGAGCCTCCCGCACAATTTTGCTTTGACGCACCGCTGTGGGAAAAACTCAACCCCATCATCTGCTATCTCTCCGAGCAGCACCGCCAGGATGATTTCACATTCCTTGCGACGCTCGGTGCGATACGCCGCGGCGAAGTGGAGGAGTCGGTGTACGAATGCCTCGAAGAGCGCCGTACTGATCCCGCAGATCATCCCGAAGGAGTGCCGCGCCTCTATACGCACAATATGGATGTTGATGGTGAGAATAAAACTTCACTCGCAAAGATAGAGGGTGAGGTCGAAACATTCTTCATGTCGGAAAGCGGAAAGTCGGGTGCGATAGAGACACTCAAACGTGGATGTCTCTCACCTCAAGTCCTGGAGCTCAAGATAGGTGCGGCGGTGATGTTCACCAAGAACAGCTTCGATGCGGGCTATGTGAACGGTACGCTCGGCACTGTGACCGGCTTTGATGAGGACACCGGATTTCCGATAGTTGAGACGCGCGAAGGCGACCACATCACTGCGACCCCAGCGGAGTGGGCGGTCGAAGACGGCGGCAAAACACTCGCGAAGATCACCCAAATACCACTGCGGCTTGCGTGGGCCATTACTATCCACAAGAGTCAGGGTATGTCGATGGATGCGGCTATCATGGATCTCTCGCGTGCATTCGAATACGGTCAGGGCTATGTGGCGCTCTCGCGTGTACGCACACTCCAGGGCATCCATCTCATCGGGGTGAATCAGCGCGCACTCGAAGTTCACCCGCTGGTCTTGGAGCGTGACGAGAAAATGCGCTCATCCTCAGAAGAGGCTGAAGACGGATTTAGTGCGCTCGGGAGTGATGAACTCGCAACGCTGCACGAAAACTTCATCGTCGCGATGGGCGGCAGTGTAAAGAAAGTCGATAGGCCAAAAGATAAATGGAGTGCAGGCGGTGTGAAGGAAGAAAAGTGGGAAGCAACGCTTGCGCTCATCACCGAAGGCAAGACCCTTGATGAGATAGTGGCACTACGTCAGCGTACACGCGGTACTATTGTCGAGCACATGGAAGATCTTGTGCGACTCGAGAAGCTTCCGACCCTTGATATGCCGACCTTTGCCGGACTCACCGAGAAAGAGGCAGCAGAGATCCGCGCTGCAGTCACCGAACTCGGCTCTGAATATCTGAAGCCGATATTCACCGAACTCGGCGAGCGCTATCCATACGAGATCATTCGCCTAATGCGTCTTGAATTCGGTGTTCCCAATAAAAAGGAGAGCGAAAAATCTAAAGCAAACATGGAAGCAAAAGAGAAGATATCTGGAGGCGCAAAAGAGAAACCCGAAAAACTCGGCGCTAAGTGGACCAAAGAGGAGGAAGTAGAGCTGACCAAGCTTTTTCATGCCGGAACTTCCACCAAAAACATCGCAGAGACACTCAAGCGCCAGTCTGGTGGTATCCGTGCGCGGCTCAAGAAACTTAATTTGCTCGATACGAAGTAAAGAACCCCGCGACAAGCCGACGGGGCACTCTATGCACTCGAAGACTCGCCCTATCGCGCCGCAAAGCAGCGCGGCACTCAACCTTCGCTTCGTCGTCGCTCGGTCGAAAACTAAATGAAGACATTTGGTCTTCTTCCTCGCTCGACGAAGTAATCCTTTCTTCGACTTGTTCAGGCTCCGTGTGTATGTCATAATTTGCATACATGCACATGTCGATGAATGTATATAAGGCTATTCGCTGGGTGCTACTCGCA
>JAYTVK010000076.1:0-16491 GCA_043744595.1 Candidatus Lloydbacteria bacterium | reverse complement strand
ATACAAGTTCTTCCCCGTTCACTTCAACATCTTCCGAATCATAACCGCGCTTATACCAGACGACATCACCCTTCTTTACTTCGAGTGCGACACGCTTGCCTTCTGCATTAAGTCTGCCGGGGCCTGCCGCAAGTACGGTGCCGCGTTCATGTTTTTCGTTCTGCTCTTTACCGGGGAGGATGATGCCGGATGCGGTCTTCGATTCGCCTTTTTTCTCGAGTGGCTTGATAAGCAAACGGTCACCTATCGGCTGAATATCCTTCTTTTCTTGTTTTGCCATATGCGTAAAATTAACTGCTCCTAATCACATGTACTAACTCATCATGCACATCGAACGTCGCACAGCGATGTACGAATCGTGCGTGAAAAGCGAGAAGTGCTCTCTATTATAGAGAGTCGCCGGAACCCAGTCAAAAGGGTATTGACAATTTCAGCATATGACGTAGTTTGAAAGCGGAGCCCCCATGAGGCATTCATGGTAGAAACTTGAGGAGACTTAAGATGGATACCCGCACGAACGACCGCGATTGGGGCAAAGACTTGCCTCCACGATTCACACGACCTCCGGCACCGCCGAATGGTCCTGCACTCAAGGAAGATGACAGCATCTGGGTTGCGGCATATGCTGCTGCGGTCCGGGCGCAAGCATGTGACATGGATGCAGAGTACCCTGACCCATTCGCCAAGATCATCAAGGATCTGGGCGACAAGGCAGATGCACTTCCGCAGCCGTTCTCTCTCAAGCCGATCAATAAGAGGTGACCATATTGACCATCACCCATCATCAGACGAAGCCGACCGAGGCCCCCGCACTGCGTGGGCCTTTATTTTTTGCCCTATTTTGGCTGACTTCCCCACAGGTTGCATTTGGACGACCCACATGCTAGATTAGGACCTACATGGAACTACTGAAACACGCCTTACCGTGGCTACAGATCATCCTCTCCGTGGTCCTTATTGGACTCATTTTGCTCCAGCGTTCAGGCGCTGAGCTTGGAGGTGCATTTGGCGGCGGTGACGCCGGAGGAGGTACACTCTACACAAGACGCGGCTTCGAGCGCGTGCTTTTCTATGCAAGTATTGTGTGCGGCATTCTGTTCATAGCACTCAACTTCTTCGCGCTTCTCTTCGGCAAGTAGATCTGTAAGCAGATCAGTAAGCGGGTGGACGGTGCATACCCAGCGTGAGTCATTATGGGCATTCCCTGGTCTCTCTCGTATTGCTCCGTACTGCAGCAGCATAAACAAATCGTGCTCCTTTCCATGAACTACACTTTGTCATTACTTATTCTCAAACGTTTCTGTGCAGGAACTTCAACCACAATCTGATCACAGCAGAGCAGCACATGCGAAAAGGCTACTTGCCGACCTCGCCCGACTCTCGCTGACCAAACAGGCGCTATTCGTCCTCGCACTGCTGGTTTTCTTTGCGTCGTCATTCGTCATTATCACCAAGCTTATCGACAAACAATTAGTGGAGATACCTAGGCACGGTGGACAGCTCAAAGAAGGGATCATCGGCCGACCGCGCTTCATCAACCCGATCATCGCAAAGAGTGATGCGGACCGCGACATGAGCGAGCTGATCTATTCAGGACTCCTACGGCCGACCATTGGCGGCGACCTTATCCCCGACCTGGCGCAAGATTACAGCATCTCGGACGACGGCATGACCTACACCTTCACACTCAAAGACAATATCGTCTGGCATGACGGAGTGACCATCACCTCGGACGACATCCTCTTCACTGTCGATAAAGTGCGCGACCCGGGACTCGCTATCAAGAGCCCGAGACGCGCGAGCTGGGAAGGCGTCGAAGTGAGTGCGCCAGATGCAAAAACTGTCGTGTTCAAACTGAAGCAGCCCTACGCGCCATTCCTCGACAATGCAACGATGGGAATTCTCCCGAAGCATATCTGGCAGAATGTCCCCGACGATGAGTTTGACGTGAGCTATTACAATATCGAGCCGATCGGTTCAGGACCGTACCGGGTGAAGGGTGTGGTGCGCGATGCAGGCAAGGGACTGCCGCGCTACTATGACCTCGTCGCATTCAAGCGCTACACATTTGGCGAGCCGTATATCACCGATCTGCGTATCCAATTCTTCGGCAACAATCAGGAACTCGAACAGGCATTCAGTGACCATACGATAGATCAGATGCATACGCTCCTCCCGGAAGAAGCCAAGGCCCTCGAGACACACGGCGGAGTCGTATCGCGCACCCCGCTCCCCCGTATCTTTGCGCTCTATTTCAATCAGAACCAACAGCCGATATTTACCGACAAGGCAGTCCGCAAAGCACTTGATATGGCAGTCGATAAGGAAGCCATTGTCGCAAATGTCTTGGGCGGATACGGCAAAGCAATCGACAGCCCGCTTCCCTTCCTTCCTGATGTCTCCACGAGCACCACCGAGGTTGCTACCGGGACTTCAACCGACCGCATCTCGGCGGCGAAAGCGATACTCGAGAAAGCAGGCTGGACCCTGAACGCGGCAAATCTCTATGAGAAGACTGACAAAAAGAAGAAGACCGTCACACTCCTGTCATTCTCTATCGCAATGCCCGATGTGCCGGAACTCCGTAGTGCAGCAGAGCGGGTCGTGAGCGACTGGCAAAAAATCGGCGCAGACGTTACAATAAAGGTATTCGAACAGTCTAATTTCGCATCCGACGTCCTCTCGCAGCGCAAGTATGACATCCTGTTTTATGGACAAGTCATCAGCCGCGTACCGGACCCGTATGCATATTGGCACTCCTCTCAACGCAACGCACCCGGCCTCAATGTCGCACTCTATACCAATAAGAATGTCGACAAGTTGCTCGAAGATGCGCGCAAAGAGAGTGACGAAACCGCACGTAACGCTATCCTTTCAAAATTCGTCTCGACGGTACAAGACGATACCCCGGCAATATTCCTCTATAGTCCTGACTTCCTGTATGCGACATCGCCCTCTGCGCGCGGCGTCAATATCGGATTCATGACCACCGAGTCAGAACGCTTCATTGGTATCGAGAATTGGTACATCCAGTCGGAGCGAGTATGGAAATGGATCTCAGAGCGTATCGGCAAAAACACCTAGTACACAAAACTTATTATTATCGCACAGTTGAAATCACATCAGATGTTGCAGTAAACAGAATTATTTATGATCGAACAAACAGGAGGAAACAGTAGTGCAGCCGGAGCAAATCCCGCAGGAAACAGCGGCACGGGCGGAGGCGGCAGATTCCAAAGAAATCCGAACAGAAGTCGCGGCGGCAGACCCGGCGCACTTCCACGGCGCCAGGGAGCATCAGCACCTGCACGCATCGGAGTTGCACCAGCAGCAAGCACTGCCCCACTACTACGCACGACCGGCACTCAGTCGTATGTGCGCCCCGGTGGCACACCAATGAGAAGTAGCAGCCGCCCACGCAGCAGCAGTCCGCGCTCCGGCGCAAGTGGAGGAGGTGCGAGTGCATCAGCAGGCCCTCGCCGCGCAAGCACTGGAGGAGGCGCTGGTACCGGAGAGCGCTCAAGACCGCGCGGTCAGCGTGAGATACGAAAGCCTCGCACCAGCGGACTTTCTGGCAAACACTTCGAAGATGCAAGACTACGCACCGAAGAAATGAGGAGTGAGCGCAAAGAGGGCGACAAGAAAAAGATCACCATTCCACCACTCGCTCCGGGTGATGTGCGCATCCTTGTCCTCGGTGGCGTCGAAGAGATCGGACGCAATATCGCAGCAGTTGAATTCGGTGACGACATCGTCGTCATTGACTGCGGATTCATGTTCAAAGACGAAGATACCCCGGGTGTCGACTATATTCTCGCAAATACAGAATACTTAGAGGAGCGCAAGGATAAGATCCGCGGCGTATTCATCACCCACGGCCACCTCGACCACATCGGCGGACTTCCCTATACCCTTCCGCGTATCGGCAACCCGCCGGTGTATGCACGTAACCTTACTGCGCTTTTGATCCAGAAACGACAGGATGAGTTCCCTAATCTACCCGCTATTGACCTCAAGGTCGTCGAGACCGAAGACCGCATCTCATTCAAAGACCTCTCGGTACGCTTCTTCAAGGTCACCCACACTATCCCTGACGCGATGGGTGTGATGGTCGAGACTCCCTATGGTGTCATCGCCCACACCGGCGACCTCAAGCTCGATCACGTTGGCGGCGTGGCAACCGACGAAGAAGAGAAAGAGTACGCGAAATTCAAGAAAGAAAAAGTGCTCGTCCTCATGAGCGACTCGACCAACTGTCAGAAGCCGGGATTCTCTATCCCTGAACCGGTGGTACACAACACCGTCGAAGCGCTTATCAAGAACTCGCACGGACGTGTGATCATCGCTACTTTCTCATCACTCCTTGAGCGCATCATCAAGATCATCGAGTTCTGTGATACCCACAACAAGAAACTGGTGGTCGACGGACGCAGTATGAAGACCAATATCGAGCTTGCTCAGAAAGCAGGCCTGTTCAAATACAAGAAAGGCACACTCATCGGCATCGAAGAGATGGAAGACTACCCTCAGGACCGTATCGTCATGCTCGTGACCGGCGCACAAGGCGACCCGTTCGCCGTACTCATGCGCGCCGCGACCAAGAAGCACAAGGGGCTCAAGATCAGAGAGGGAGACACGGTGCTCTTCTCGTCATCGGTCGTCCCAGGGAATGAGCGCGCAGTCCAAAAGCTCAAGGACCTCCTCTCGCGCCAGGGAGCACGTATCGTCCACTATGAGACTTCGGACGTGCATTCATCAGGTCACTCGTATAGAGATGAGACACTGTGGATCATCGAGCACATCAATCCGAAATTCTTCATCCCGCTGCATGGCTATCATTATATGCTCCGCAGCCATGTCGACGTCGCAGTCGCTTCAGGGCTCCCGCTCTCAAGTTGCATCATCCCGGACGACGGCTCTATCATGGAGATACGCGAGAATGGTACCAAGTTCGTGAAGCTGCCGATGACCGCTCCAAAGGAGATGGTCGCAGTCGACGGATTCGCCATCGGTAATATGCAGGAAGTGGTCATCCGTGACCGCCAGATGCTCGCAGTTGACGGCATTGTCGTCCTCGTTGCGACCGTCGACCTCCACACAGGAAAACTGATGAAGTCCCCCGACATCATCGCACGCGGATTCGTCTATGTGCGCGAATCACAGGACCTCCTCAATCAGGCGCGCCTCATCATCAAGAAGACCGTCGAGGATGAATGTGCGAAGGGCATGAAGAGCGTCAACTTCGAATTCCTCAAGGAAGACGTACGCGACAAAGTCGGACTGTTTCTGTTCCAGAAGACTTCGAAACAACCCATGGTCATTCCCGTTCTGTTGGGGATATAACTTTCACGAGAGTCTTTTTGAGCGCATTGCTTCGTTATCGTCTGCGGTGGTCTTGGGGCAGTACCCAAAAGTACAGCCCCAAGACACTCCTCGACTGCCGCCTCACACTGCATCTCAAAAATACTCTCGCTGACGTGACACTTCATAAGTGCCTTCGAGCTGTATTTAAAAAAATCCAATCGCTGACGTTTACGAAAATAGGTCCCTTCGAACATAGTTGAACTTGACATATCTAATTTATATGCTAGTTTGATATAAGTCAAAATACAGGAGGCTCATGTGAGCAAAAAGGCATTTAGTTTAACGCACCACGCCAAAGCGCGTATTCTCGAACGGACTAAACTTTCTCCTCACGCAGTTCATTTCATTTTTATGAACAAACTAGGCATTCTGCTTGGTTCGGCTGGGAAGACCCTGTTTTATTGCTTTTATTCGGTGCCGGACAAAAAAGCGAAGATCATGGTTGCGTATGAACGAGGTTCGACGAGAGGGGTCGTCTCCATTTGGGAAACCTACTTCGACCTCCCCCCAGGGGTGACCCCACCAACTGAAGAGATCTGCGAGGCGGCGAAAAAACTTCAGTACGATTGGCTCTCAGTAAACGGCTATAGGATCACGGAGGAAGGAAGATTAATCCTTCCGGGGGCATTGGGCAATCTTCACAAATGACCGCCGCCTGAAAAGCAAACACCTAGCCGCACGCAATGTGCGGCATTTTTTATTTGTTTTTTGATATAATAAATACATGAGTTTTTTGAAGCGGCGGACGCCACTGTCGGCGAAACATGCATTCATCGTTCTTTCAGTACTGATGAGTTTCTTCTCCGCGCAGGTATCACTTTCTCTGTATGTGGATTCCTCATACCTCAAGAACGCGATCCTCTCGACTCCGTCACTCGCATCGATGAAGATCTGGGCGGACCCGGACCACCTGATAGGTGCACTCTACACTATCGCATCGCTCTTCACGCTCCTCGGACTCATCACTGCGCCGCGCATATTACGAAAGTTTGGCAACTACCGCTGGACACTTGGCATACTGATAGTACACACTGCGCTCTTGGTGGGACTTGGGCTTTCGAATTCGGCGTACCTTATCCTCGCGCTGTTTATGGTGGAAACGGCGCTGATTTCCGTTCTCTACTTTAATTTTGACGTATTCCTTGAGCACTATTCGAAGAATGAAGATACGGGGATCATCCGCGGATTCATCATGGCGGTCACTTCTATTGCCTGGCTTATACCCCCCTTCTTTGCGGGTATCATTGTCGACAGATTCGGATTCTCACTCATCTACCTCACTGGTGCAGTACTCATCGCTCCGACCATTCTCATCATGATGCGCTATCTGTATGACTTCAAAGATATGCACTACGACGCACTGCCTCTCCTGGTCACTCACCGTGAAACAGAGAAGGCCAAAGACATCGGCCGCATTTTATGGGTGCAGTTTTTCTTACAGTTCTTCTATGCCTGGATGATCATCTATGCACCGCTCTATTTCCACGACAAACTGCATATCTCGTACCAGGACTTCGGTATGATACTCACTATTGCACTCACCGCATTCGTCATCTTCCCTACCCCGCAAGGGTGGCTGGCGGACAGAATACTCGGCGAGAAAGAGATGTTGGTGATCGGATTCTTTCTGATGGGTATCACGTCGCTCGCTATCCCTTATTTTTCAGACATTGGACTGAGTCTCTGGGGCTGGGGAGCACTTCTTTTTGTGGGACGTACGGGAGCATCGACCGTTGAGACCATGGCAGAAGTGTATTTCTTTAAGATGATAGATGGACGCAATACCTCATATATCGGATATTTTAGACGCGCTCGACCCTTAGCCTTTATCATCGCGCCGCTTCTTGCGAGTGTGCTGCTCGAGTTCGGAGTACTCGAGCTGCGCGGACTGTTCTATGTACTCGCGTTTGTCATGATGCTCGCACTCTACTTCCCGCTCCGGCTGCATGATACAAAATGAAGTAATCAACCGCCGTTCCCAACACAGGTATTGAAGGTATGTACTTCTTCATTGTAGGTTGCAACATCTTGCTTGGTCTTACCGACCAATATATTGTACTCATCCACCAGTGCATTGTATTCGGCAACTACTTGATTATAACTCTCTCGGTCCAGGGATCCTGAATCAAGCTGCTTCTTGTAGGCGGCAAGCTGTGCTTCTTCCTGACTGAGTGTCGCTTCTTCGGCATCGATGGTGACTTTCAATGTCTCATCAGTTTTGGGACATGCGTCCATTGGGCGGCCGAATTCCTGCACCGCAAACCACACATAGTGCCCCTCATAATTGCCTTGTACCGCGGAGATCCCTATCTCGGTATAATTCTTGTTCAAAATGTTCGCTTTGTGCCCCGGAGAGTTCATCCAGCCGGTCATCACTTCAGCACTACTTCTGAAATCTCCTACAGCAAGGTTCTCTCCGAGGTTGAGGTACTGGTACGCATATCTCTTTGCGAGCGCAGCAATATCTGTACCATCAGGAGCGACATGTGCAAAATATTGCTTATTGATCATATCGACCGCCTTTATTTCAGCAATGGCAGAGAGACGCTTGTTGTACGTAAGTGCCGGAAGTCCTACTGCGACACGCTCTCGGTTCACGATGATGAAAATGTCTTGTTGATTGAGTGCTCCACTACTTAAGGGAGTGCCAGCATCAGGTGACTGCTGGGTAGTCGCCACTGGAGGCGCAGGCGGTGGAGGTGGGACCGGGGTGGCTGTAGCTGCCGGCTTGGGTACCACCAGTGCTCCCGGCATCGATACCTTAGCGCTTGTTACAGGTTTGGTTGTCGCGATGATCTTCTTGGGAGTGATGGTGCTCTTTGTATTCGCCTGCTTCGTACTCGTTGCTTGTGCACTGCTGGTGGCTGAAAGCGGCATGAGTTTCGGGGCGGTGCCGGGAGAAAGCGGTGCCTGACGCTCTAAAGCGCTTTGCACAGGAATTGCTACGTGCGCATGCTCCTTTACATACTGCACCAACATAGTACCAAAGTACCCTGCGGTGAAAAGCATGCTGCATATCGCAAATAATTGAGAGAGGGTTTTAAACATATGAAGGCACTCTGAAGTTCCTGTGTCAGTGTTTTCTGGTGCTTCCCCAGAGTATATCACCCCTCCCTCGGGCTAGAAATCCGGGCTATGTGTTATACTTTTCTCTATGTCCACAAACAATAAAGGAGAAGAGGTCAAAGAGACCCTGGTCTGTATCAATCTTCCTGAACACGATGCACGTAAACATCCGCACACCAGCGAAGAGCTTGCGCTCGGAGCAGAAAATGCGCGCGCATCACGCATTGCTCGTGAATTCGACGACGGACTCAAGTTTATCCGTAAGTATAAAAAGTCGGTTACTGTCTATGGGTCAGCGCGTTTTACAGAAGATAATCCGCACTACATCGACGCACGTGCACTTGGTGCGAGACTTGCAAAGCTTGGCTATGCGGTCGTAACCGGAGGCGGCCCCGGTATCATGGAAGCAGCGAACCGCGGCGCAAAAGAAGCAGGCGGTGATTCTATCGGACTCAATATCGAACTGCCAAGTGAGCAGATCCTCAATCCGTATACCACCGACGCGCTATCGTTTTACTATTTCTTCTCACGTAAAACCACCATGTCGTTCTCGTGCGAGACCTATATCTTCTACCCGGGGGGTTTTGGCACCCTCGATGAATTCTTCGAGATAGTGACGCTCATCCAGACCAAGAAGATCCGCCCGACGCCTATCGTACTGATCGGCAAAGATTTCTGGGAACCCTTGAATGCGTACATCAAGAAGCAGATGATAGAAGTGCATGCGACCATCAATAAAGATGACCTCGATCTCTATACCATCACCGATGACCATGCAGAGGTAGAGAGGATAGTGCTTGCTGCCCCGATCCGCTCATAAGGACTCACGGATTTGGCGAACTACTTTGTTGCGGAGCCTCTGCGACTCGGTCAACATATAAGAATATGCCTTCCTCGTCGCTTTCTCCGCGTCTCGTATTTCACTCAAATCTGCGAGTCCTTAACAATTAGTCTTTTGTAGAAGCAAGAAGGAGTAAATACTCTTCGTTACCGTCTCCCCCTTTGATGGGTGAGACGGTTTCGTTTTTGACCGCGAGACCTGCGGTGGCAGCAAACTGCTTCACTGCCTCAAGCGCTTTTGCACGCAATTTCTTATCTTTGACGATGCCTTTATTTATCGCTTCACGTCCAACCTCGAACTGCGGCTTCACCAGTGCGATAATGCGACCGCCCGGCTTCATGAACATTTTTGCTCTCCCAAGTACCTTGGTAAGTGAGATGAACGACACGTCTACGACTACCAAGTCAGCCTGCTCACCTATCTCCGAGCCGTCCATCATATTCACGTGCATACCTTCCATGTTGATGACTCGTGCGTCACCCCTCAACTTCTCATGCAGCTGTCCATGTCCCACATCTATTGCATACACCTTCTTTGCGCCGAGCGAGAGCAGTACTTCGGTGAAGCCGCCTGTCGACGCGCCGATATCGATACACACATGATCCTTGGGATCGAATTGCCAAAGCGCGAGCGCATGCGCGAGCTTCACTCCGGAGCGCGATACCCAGGGGATGTCTGCTTCGGTCAGCGCAAGGAGTGCTTCTCTCTCTACGATGAATGACGGCTCAGTGACAACTACGCCGTCGACCGTGACTGCGCCTTTTTTTATCAATGATTTAGCGCGTTCGCGTGAGAGTACATGTCCACGCGAGACGAGTGCCTTATCGAGTCGCTCAAGTTCTGCCTCAAGATCGGTCACACCCTGTGATTGCTCGGGAGTGGTAGGTTTTGGAGTGGATTCTTGGTCTGATTCTTGCATGATTTGAGAGTACCCTATTTTTGGCTAATAATATAGGGGAATGACTATCCTTTGACAGGTCACCAAAACACGCCCACAATATGTATAGAGACGAGCTTCTTGTCCCCCGCCCGCCGGCCATATTATAAATCAAATTACCATTGATAAAAAAGCTATGCGGGACGGGTACAAGGTGCTGGTCATAGATATAACAAAGACCAGAAACAATGATGTTTCTGGTCTTTGTATTTAGTGTGGTTCGATGTTTCAAATTTAGATGTAGTTTGTAGGCGGCGACTGAAAGTGTGTCTGAGAAGACTTACTCGTGTAAGTTTTCCAGACCACTTCAGTCGGCAACTGCAAAATACGCTAAATTTGGAATATCGACTATCGCTCGACGAATGTGAGAGCAGTGCCGGACTTCCCCGCACGACCAGTTCGTCCAATGCGGTGTACGTAGTCGTCATAGGATGACGGTACTTCGTAGTTGATCACATGCGTGACATTCGGAATATCGAGTCCGCGGGCAGCGACGTCGGTCGCGACCATGATTTGCGCTTTCTCGTCCTTGAACTGCTTGAGCGCATGCTGGCGCTGCGGTTGCGATTTGTTGCCGTGGATAGAGACGGATTTGAATCCATCCTTATGAAGAGCTATTGAGAGCTTTTCGACACCATGCTTCGTGCGTCCGAAGATCAAGACCTTCTTGAACCCAGGGCGGCGAAGAAGCTCAACGAGTGTCGGGTACTTATCGTCTTTGTTTGCAACACGTACCACATCTTGCTCAACGTTCTTTGAGGTGTCACCCTTCTTGACCGAGATCTTGAGAGGATCATGGAGCATCGAGTTCGCAAGCATTTCTATCTCACGCGAAAATGTCGCAGAGAAGAACAGTGTGTGGCGTTCACGCGGGAGCATGCCGATAAGAAACTTGATATCAGCAATGAAACCCATGTCGAGCATGCGGTCTGCCTCATCGAGGACCAGGTTATGGAATCCCGAGAGATTGAGCTCGTTGCGCTCGATAAGATCTTTGATACGGCCCGGAGTACCGATGACCATGCGTACCTTGCGGCGGAGGCGCTCTATCTGCATGTTGATGGAGGCACCACCAACAAGAAGTACCGAGTAGATAGCGAGTTGCTTGGCAAATCCCATGAACTCTTCATCGATCTGCAGCGCAAGCTCGCGGGTCGGGACCACAACGAGTACCTTTGCATCAGGATGGAGAAGCATCTTGTGGATCAGCGGGACAAGGAAGGCCGCGGTCTTCCCTTCTCCGGTGTTGGCGATACCGATGACATCGCGACCCTTCAAGACATCCGGAATGGACGCATCTTGAATTGCGGTCGGAGTGACGTATCCCTTTGCGCTGATATTCTTCTTGAGGCGTTCGTCGATGGCAAAGTCTGAGAATTGATTTCTTGGAATGTAGACTTTTTGCTCTTCGATGATGACCGCCTTGTTTACAAAGCGATTGATATCGATACTCTCGCCGGGATTCTTGTTGCCCCCGCGTCCGCGAGAACCTCCAAATCCGCCGCCACGTGAGCCGCCGAAACTTGAGCGACCACTGAAGCTACCGCCGCGCGACGATCCGCCGCGCGAGCCTCCAAAACCACCTGCCGATGAAGGGCGTGATGAATAGCCAGATGAAGTGCGTCCTCCCGGCTTATAACTCGAACTGGCACCGCGCCCCTGTGAGCGCTCAGCCGGGCGGGGCGAACGATGTCCGCCGTCACCACCTCCGAGCGAAACGGCTCGGCGCGTCTGACCCTGCCCACTCGTTGAGTTGCGGGGACCTGCATTTCCTTGATACATAAAAACTGTAATTAATACGATACTACGGCCACGTATGTGTGGGGTATAGATCGCGAAGTGAATAGACTCACAACACCCTTGATATAACCACGTTGTGGAGTCTCTCTTGTTTTCGACTGGCCCAGCCTCATTTGAGGGAGCATTGAGAGAAGAGTCTTATGAGGTATTCATACTAGCATGTCTTGACTTGCTTGTCAAAGACCTGGAAGACGTGGGGACAGGCGCGCTATGAGGCGCTGATCCCCCTGTATACTAAAGTCATGAAAACCACTATCGTTCGTATCGCATCCATCGGCATCATCGGGCTCGCACTGATGAGTATCATCGGCATCGGACTGAGTTATGCATTCAAACAAAGTACCGCGACAGTTGCTACCCCTCCGGCCCCTCCTGCAGTAGCAACGACCCCCGCAGCACCACTTACTCCAGACGAAGCAGACGCAATATTTTTAAAGCAGTATGAACAGTTCTACTCCTCATTTGTTCCTGATAAAGACGGTACGTATGCAACCGGCAGTGATCCGGTCGCGAGCATGACCCAAACCTTCACCAAAGAAAGCTGGGAATTTCTTGTCTCCTATCAGGATTACATGCAATTGATCGGATTTTCACTACTCTCTACTCACGACCAGATCCTTAAACGGGCAGAAGAGCGAAAGAATTACGCTCCGCCATCCGAAGCGGTGAGGAGAGAATTTCAGTCACAAGTATCGATCATCGACGGTAAAGTAAAATTGCCTGAGGGCGAGATTGTAGGAATGAACACACAACAAGCCATTGCAGTTGATGCGAGCGGGACGGTCACCTTCATGCCGCCTCGACATCTGACAACCATCGTCAACAACGACACTATTCAGTTCAATGTCGAAGCATTTTTCATCGCACTCTTGCGCCAACCCGACGGGAGCTGGAAATTCGACGTGCTTGTACCCACCCACAAAGGCTGGATTACCAAAGCAAAGCTCATCACACTTGTCACAGACCAGGAGACGAGGCTCGCGAATGAGCCTGCACTGCGCGATCTGCTTGATTGGCTTTATGCACGCACTGAAGCACAGCGAGAGACGTTCATGAAACCGATCTACGATTTGAATTCCTATCAGATAACCAGGACTCCGCCGATGTCGATTGTCTCGATATTGCTGCATCTTGAGCCGGTAATGGTCTCAAGCAGTGAGTTCTATTACGAAGAGAACGGTGTGAGTGGGAAAGTGCGTTATACCCTGAAAAAGGTTGGCACTGACTGGACGATAACGGTCAAATAATTGCTCTGTAACACAAAAAAGACCCCGGCACTGCCGGGGTCTTTTTTATGATACAGATCTAGTCTTTCTTTTTATTGCGGTTGCGCTCACTTTCATTCAAGAATTGCTTGCGCAGACGGACCGACTTCGGAGTGATCTCGAGATATTCATCTTCGGTCATTATTTCAAGACCGTTCTCGATGCCGACGGCATGTGGAGGAACGAGATTGAGTGCATCATCAGTACCCGAGGCGCGCATGTTGGTCAATTGCTTTCCCTTCGTAGGATTGACCGGCATTTCGTCTCCCTTTGAGCTGTTGCCGATGACCATGCCTTCATAGACTTCGACGTTCGGAGCGATGTAGAGTTCACCGCGCTCCTGAAGGTTGGCGAGTGAGTAGCCGAGTGCCTTGCCTGCCGCCATCGAGACCATTGAGCCGACCGCACGGCGCTCGATGACGCCTGCATACGGACGGAATCCGAGCACATGACTTGCCATGATGCCCTCACCCTTGGTGTCGACGACGAACTGATTGCGGTAACCGAGGAGTCCGCGTGTTGGTCCTTCGAACAACATACGCATGGTGTTGTGCGTCTGTACCATATGCGTCATCATCGCACCGCGTGTGCCGAGCTTCTGAATGACGACTCCCTGCGACTCGCTTGGGACATCAATAGTGATCTCTTCAAAAGGCTCTGACTTCACACCGTCGATCTCTTTGATGATGACTTGTGGCTGCGAGACCTGGAGCTCGAATCCTTCGCGGCGCATGTTCTCGAGCAGAATAGCGATGTGCAGCTCTCCGCGACCTGCGACCTTGAAGGTATCTCCTGCTGAGACCGAGAAGTCGACACGCAATCCGACGTTGACCTCAAGCTCTTTCTCAAGGCGCTCACGGATCTGACGTGAGGTGACGAACTTACCCTCGCGTCCTGCGAACGGTGAATTATTCACAAGGAAATTGAGTTCAATGGTCGGCTCATCAACCGTGATCGCAGGAAGTGGAGTGACATCTGCCGTATGTGCAATAGTCTCGCCGATATAAATATCAGGAATACCCGCAACGATACCGATGTCTCCTGCTACGATCTCTTCGACTTCGACGCGCTTGATACCGCTGAAGGTGAAGAGCTTGGTCACCTTGCCTTTGTAGGTCTCGCCACCTGTCTTTATCATCACAACATTGTCGCCGAGTTTAATAGTACCCTCCGTGACACGCACGATAGCGAGGCGTCCTAAATAGTTGTCATATGCGAGATTGAACGGCTGTGCGCGCAGTGGCATTGCCGCAGCACCCGCCACCGAGGCTACAGGTACGTGACTGAGGATAAGATCGAGCATCGGCGAGAGGTCTTTGCGCTCATCGGTGACCTTCATCATCGCAACTCCTTCGCGGCCGATAGCGTATACCACAGGGAAATCGAGCTGTTCTTTTGAAGCACCGAGATCCATGAAAAGTTCAAGCACTTTCTCTTCACACTCATCAGGATTCGCGGCAGGCTTGTCTATCTTATTGATGACCACGATGGGCTTCAGTCCAAGCTCGAGCGACTTCTTGAGGACAAAGCGGGTCTGCGGCATCGGGCCTTCCTGTGCATCTACGATCAGGAGCACGCAATCGATAGAGCGCAGCACGCGCTCAACTTCAGAACCGAAGTCGGCATGTCCCGGAGTGTCGACAATGTTTATCTTGGTCCCCTTCCAGATAGCGGAAGTGTTCTTCGAGTAGATAGTGATACCGCGCTCGAGTTCGAGTGCATTCGAGTCCATGCTCTCACCTTCTTCGAACATGCCGGTCTGGCGCATCAAAGAATCAGTAAGTGTGGTCTTGCCGTGATCGACGTGCGCAATGATCGCTATATTCCGTATCTCCATATGTAATTGGTTCATTCGCACAAGTTCCAATTTTTGCGCACTGCATCTCAGTGAGTCAAAAATTGAATCTCGTGCTTGTGTGTCTAAAACTATTAAATGTCCGCCAGTCCAAATTAAAAGCCCTCAACGGGCGTTCTTAATATAGAGAGTACCCCAAATAGCGCTATTTTGCAAATTTTTCACTTGGAAAACAGCTTAACGAGGCTAAAGTTTTGTTTTTGGCATGATGTGTGCGAGAATGCCCCCATATGGCCTATATTCCCAAAAGAGACAGAGAAGACGTGCCTGAGCGGAAGCGTGGTGCAAAGCCAGCCTTTGGTGCACCGCGTGCTGCAAAGCCCAGCTATCCCCCAAGGAAAATGGGTGCTTCTCGTGCATATACCGGTGTAAAACCACTTAAAACTGGCGAAAATACGCGTACTGAGCGCTTTTCTTCCAGACCCGCATCAACCTCACCCTTCCCCCAAAAACCTCCTTTTAGACCATCACAACAGAGAGATCCTTCTGGAAAGCCGGTGTTCGTACGCGCTGCATATAAGCCAGAGGTGAAACGCGGTTACGGAAAAACAGAAGCGCCCAAGTTTGCACCGAAGCGTGCATTCAAAGCCCCGAGGCCTCCACGCACCACCAAGGCAAGCTATGCACCAGCCCGCACCAGTAGCACCCCGACTGAATCATGGAATGCGGTCGCCACTTGGTATGACGATCACCTTGGTAAGGACGACAGCTATCACAAGAGTGTGATACTCCCCAACCTCACCCGTCTTGTTGCACCCAAGCGCGGCGAGACCATTGTCGATATCGCCTGCGGGACAGGATTCTTCTCGAGCGCATTCGCAAAAGAAGGCGCAACCGTGACCGGCATCGACGTCGGCGAAGATCTGATAGCTATTGCGCGCAAAAATTCGACCATGGTCTCATATCATGTCGGCAGTGCAGAGAAGATAGACATCATCGCAGACAACGCGAAGGACCAGGCGATCATTGTGCTTGCAATTCAAAATATCGAGCACGCACAAAAGGTATTCAACGAAGCGTATCGCATCGTAAAGAAGGGCGGCTCATTCCATGTGGTGATGAATCATCCGGCATTCCGCATACCAAAGCAGTCAGCATGGGAATTTGATGCCAAAGAGAAGGTGCAGTTTCGGCGCATCGACAGCTATCTCTCGGAATCGCGCAGCGAAATAGATATGCATCCCGGCATCACGGGCTCACCAAAGACCGTTTCATTCCATAGACCTCTCCAGTACTACATCAAAGCACTCGCGAAGGCCGGTTTCGTCATCGATAAACTCGAAGAATGGACCTCAAAGAAAGTAAGTGACTCAGGACCGCGTGCAAAAGCGGAGAACGACGCGCGCAAAGAGTTTCCGCTCTT
>JAYTVK010000075.1:0-60096 GCA_043744595.1 Candidatus Lloydbacteria bacterium | reverse complement strand
TCACGCCGCGCTCACCGACGTATGTTTCATACTTGTCAGGAAGCGCATCGATGAACTCTTTGCAGTGTGCGAGTCTCGCTGCTTCAAACACTTCTTCGTCTGTAGCATCAGGTCTGCCGTAGCGAATGTTCTCTTTGAGTGAGCGATGAAAGAGTACCGGGTCTTGCGGTACGAAGCTGATCTGCTTGCGCAGACTTTCTTGCGTTACCGTAGCGATGTCTTGGCCGTCTATCTCGATAGCACCTCCCTTCACGTCATAGAGACGCAGGAGCACCTTCACGAAGGTTGACTTGCCGGCGCCTGATGGCCCGACCAGTGCGACCTTCTCGCCTCCCTTGATGACAAGATCCATATCGTCGATGATGCGTTGTGTCGGCTGAAAGAAGAATTCTACTTTCTTGAACACGATTTCTCCTTTTGTGACTGCGAGGTCTTTTGCATCTGGAGCATCTTTCACCTCGTAGGGAAGTTTCAGAATGTCGGTCATTTCTTTGGCATCTGCGAAACTCTCATAGATGTCACGGATGACACGTGAGAAATTCCACAGCCTGTCACCAAGTGAGATGATATACGCCTGTAGCAGCGCGAAGGTACCTATGGTGAACGAGCCTTCTTGCCAATAGCGGATGCCGATGAAGAATACTGCAAACTCGATGGCTACCACCAGAAGTCCCTGTAGTGAATCGAAGACGTTATTGAGATTCCATGTGAAGAGTGTGATATCGGCCTGGGCATTGCTGACTTCCTTGAACCGCTTCGCCTCTGAAGTATATTCGTGGAACAACTGTACGGTCGATTGATTTGTCAGTGTATCTGCCAAAACTCCGGTGGTACGCGAGTCTGACTCGGCTTTTGCAAGATCATACTTGAGCTTCCAACGTGCAAACAAATAATTGAACAACAAAAAGACACACGTCCATGCGAGAATGATGAGCGCCAGTAATCGATGGGTGTTCCACAAGATCAAGGTTGTGCCAATGATCTGTATCCCGAGCGGTAATACATCAAAGATCATGCGGTCAACCAGACGTTCGAATCCGCGCGCAAGTCTTGCGACACGCTGCACCAGTGAGCCGGTGAAATTGTTGGTAAAGAAATTGTATGAGTGCCTCATGAGGTAATCAAACGCATCTTGCTTGAGCTGGGCCATCACCTTTACCTGGAGGAGTGAGTTGCAGAAGGCCATGAACCGGTATGCAGCCCAATTAAAGAGATGAAACACAAGTACAATAACAATAATATGTACGAGCTGTGTTCCGGCATTTGCGCGCAGCGTCACATCAAGAGGAGTTCCGCCCACAATATCGAAGAATTTCTTGTAGTAGAGCGGTACGATGACAGCAATCGTGCTTGTGGTAACAATACTCGCGAGCACAATAAGCAACATTGCTTTATACGAAGTAAGTTTCTGGGTATACAATCGCACCACATCGCGTGCGGTCGAAGTCTGTGGGTATGATTTCTGATTTTTCTTGGTCGGTGTTGTGTGATCGGTCATAGGTATTTCCTTTAAAGAAAGGGGTAGTAGAGGGAGTAAGATAATAGAACATCCGGAGTGTGTGCCGGATTCACTCTTGTCGAACGCCTGTTATGCGCTCTGCTTCTGAGTTTCCGCCGGCTGGGAGATGTATCCCGAGATGAGTGAATACGCCTCGCTTGAACGAGAGAATAGCGTTTGCGCCATAAACATCATGTGTTTCATATTCATAATACCTTCATCATAACACAGAATACGATTTGTTGAAATCGAATCGCAGTCGTACCCTATTCCTTTGTTCGACTTAGCGATATTTGACAGAAATGGTTTTAGTGAGTAGAATCTAGGCTTGCTCTTTGATTTGAGAATAACTTCAACACCTTTGTAACTGAGGAGAAACTGATGATGAAAAGAAAGCCTATCGCGACACGCGACGGGCAGAAAAATTCTTCTCCCGTCACACTCACCAATTTCCACTTGCTTTTGCTCTCGCTTGCGATGAGCCTTGGCGTAGTGGCGGTGATCTTCGTCACGTTGATGTTCGCAATGAAGCCGGCACACCGCCAGCTTCCTGTGTCAGGATTTGTCACTCCCGCTGTCCCCGCTAAAGCTATTGCCCTTCAAACGGCTGTGGCTTCGCAGGTACTCACACCGGTTGTGAGCAAAGCACCGTCAGATGCGGTGCAAGATGCCGCAGTAACCGAATTCTTCGACTATCTGGTCAAGGACGGCGACACACTGATCAGGATCGCGCGTCGCACCTGTACTGACTACCCCGACATTGCCGCGACCAATCACATCGCGAATCCAGACAACATCTACCCAAACCAGCTTTTGAAGCTGAAGAAGGTGGAGCACTGTACTCCGGAGACGGCGAAGCTGAAAGCTTCTCCGGAGGTGCACAACACGCCTCGTGTTGTCGCTTCTCGGGACAAGCAGTTTGTTCCCGTCCCCGCGAGTGATTCCGCAATGCCAGCTCGTGTAGCTCAATCGGTCGCCGTATTTCAAGGTGACTGCGCAAAAGTCGTGTGGAAGATCAAGGATCAGGTGCAGAAGATCGTCATCCGCACCAAATGCATCGAAGAATACTTCGGGCAGCACATTCGCGATGCGATCGCGGAAATTGATCCGAGTCTTTCGTATGACATTGCAGTAGCCTTTATCGACGTTGAGTCGAGCGGCTCACCGACGGCATGGAATGCCGGAACCGACTGTCATGGTCTCACGCAGCTGCAGTCACCCACAGCGAAACACTTCGGTGTACGCAATATGTACGATCCGCGCGAGAACATTTTCGGCGGCATACGCGTGCTCTCTGCGTACACTAGGTTGTTCGCCGGTCTCGCTGACCAACACTTGCGCGGGCTCATCGGCTACAATGCCGGCCCCTACACGAATGTGGCGAAGCACATCGACCGCACGTGGTTGTATAAGCCCGGGTATGACCCGCGCAGACACGACTACGTCCAGAAGGTCCTTGCAGTGCTCGACATCATGCACAAAGGTTATGCTTCCTCGAAAAGCACTGGTACTGAAGTAATTTCTCGCGCGGCAAATGCCGCAGACGACACTGAGGACTAGATCCTCGAACTGAATCCGCCCCATGCAATTGCACGGGGCATTTTTTTATCAGATATTGGGTTCAAGTGAGGGGGTGTGCGGACAAAAATTGATTCTCAAGAGTGGTCGGGAGTCAGTAAGTCTTTTAGATTTCTTCTTTGCGGATTCGCCACCTACCGTGGCGGGTAAAAAACTAAGAGTGGTCACGAATCACTACATTTTCTGATGTTACTTGCACACCAGAAAATGTAAGTGTTCGCGACCCCGGCTCGCGGTTTCGGCTGGTGCCGAAACATCGCTGTGCCTTCCACAAACTAAAAATCTGCCGCAGGGCAGATTTTCTTAACGTTTGTGGACCTATGCGGATTCGAACCGCAGACCTTCGCATTGCAAATGCGCTGCTCTACCAACTGAGCTATAGGCCCTATAAATTTGTGCTCTTCGGCTTCTACAACATTCTACTCGGCCTTCTGTTATCTACCAAGACAGCCATAGGCCCAAGAAACTTTTAAATTTCAATTGCACAGACCATTCAGCGCAATGAAAGCCATTATACACAGCATAGAAATTTTTTCCACCCCCCGCTTACTTTTAAGAAGGGACAGCAGCGACCTGCTTCTTCTTCATCGCTAGTGTAATGACGTGATCAAGAAAATCAGAGAAATCGACATGACCGGCTTTGAGTGCCTTCGGAAGGAGTGATTGCTCGGTGAGTCCGGGTAAGGTATTTATTTCGAGCAAATATATCGCTCCCTCAGGTGTGATGATGAAGTCTGAGCGTGAATAGTGACGTGCGCCGATGGCTTTGTGCGACTTGATGGCAAGATCGCGCAACATACTGTGGATGGTGAGTGTGAACCTACCGGGAACTATTTCCGCACTCTCGCCGGAATACTTCGCATCATAGTCAAAAAATGCGCTTTTTTCCGGCGGTACTATTTCTATTGGATAGAGCACGAAGTATTCCCCTGTTTTCGTACTATCGATCACGCACACGGTGGCTTCTTTACCTTCGACAAAATCTTCGACGAGTATATCACCGTATTTGCTCGCTTCGACAAGAGCACTCCTGAGTTCGTCATAGGTGCGCACGATGCGAGTCGCGACCGATGAGCCTCCGGATACAGGTTTGACGATGACCGGCATGTGGCGATTGCGGAACAGCTCAAATGCAACCTCGAACATATTTTCGCTTCCGGGGATGACTTCACCATATGGCACAAGAATACCCGCTTCGACGAATCTGTCTTTCGCAAGTCCCTTATGCATGCCGATGGCAGATGCGAGCACGTTCGAGCCTGTATACGGAATACCGTACGACTCGAAGTGCTGCTGTACTTTTCCGTCTTCTCCGAAAGTGCCGTGCATCGCATTCCAGATCACATCAACATTGTGATCGATGGTCGAGAGGTCAGTGCGCACTCCGTCCATGTACCACTCACCGCGTGTGGTCATCAAGATATCGTGCGTGACGTACTTTTCTTTGTTGAGGTGCTTGAGTACATTCTCTCCGGTTTTGAGAGACACTGCATATTCACTCGAAGGGCCTCCGCGCACAACACCAACTCGGACTTTTGACATGTCATCATTATAACTCAGAGTGAGCTAAAAAAGTCAGCGCTGTACACAGTATCATCTGAACTTTTCGCGCAATTGACGATGATAAAGCACTGCAAATCGATGTGACTCTGCATTGGCAACCAGAATTCCGCGCTTATATGACTCGATCAGCTCTTTATTCCCCATAATGGCTTTAGGCTTATGACGGTTATCTTTCACAACGCTGACAATTTCGGTGGTAATTCCCAGCTCCTTCATGACCTTCTCAGCCCGGCGTTTCTGCGCCACACCGCCGTCTATCACCATCATGTCCGGCTTCTGCCACTCTTTATGATTGAAACGCCTCATGAGTACCTCTTCAAGATGCAGCGTGTCGTCACTCTTTTCACTTTCGATACGGATCTTGAATTTACGATAGTCGCTCTTCTTGGGCTGCCCGTCTTCGACGACCACCATCACGCCGACCGTGTATTTACCGGAAATATGCGCGATATCATACGCTTCGATACGATACGCACGAGCACGCTTACGGGATGAACGCTGTGATATTTCTCTGACCTCTTCGTCAAGGAGTGATACGTCTTTGATGTGCTGCAGCGCGAATATCATCTTCTTGTATTCACCAGCTTTTTCGAATTCATAGCGCTTTGCGTGTTCCTGCATCGATGACTTAAGGCGCTTCATCACCATGGCTTTTTTTCCGTCGAAGAACAGTTTGATATTGCGCAAGATCTCGTCGTATTCCTTCACGGACACTTCTCCCGAGCACACCCCCGGACACAACCCTATCTGTCGGTTGAAACAAGGCTTTCCAGCTTTCTCTTTTTCTGCTGGCTCACATCTATCTCTGAACGGAAATATCTTTCTGATAATCTTGAGTGCCTCTTGGAGATTGCTGCCACCGGGAAATGGCCCAAACGCATACTTATACACACCATCAGTATCACCGACGCCCGAAAGCATGGTGCGCTCACGAACGACCAAGACGCGCGGAAACGGTTCATTGGTCGCGACCACATAATTGAAACTCTTATTGTCTTTTTCCTTTGTATTAAAGAGTGGCTGAACTTCCTTAATCAGTGCTGCCTCAAGTATGAGTGCCTCAAGCGCTGAGTCGGTCGTGATATATTTGACCGTCTTGGCGAGTGTCACCATGTCGACGATGTGTTTGCCGCGGGTATGCAGGAGGTCATTGGCAAAGTAGCTCCTCACCCGGTCTTTGAGCGATGTTGCCTTGCCGATGTACAGTATCTTCGATTTTTCATCGAGAAATTTATATACCCCTGGCTTGTCCGGAAGCTTCAGTTTTGTCAGTTCTACGCTCTGCATTTCACAATTCTAGCGTAAACCATGACTGTTGACAAATTCTATATTTATTATTACTATAAAATAGTTCTTTCACCAATGCTACATGGAGGCATTCAGATGACACAAGTCACTCATGAAGATCGCGATGACAGTTTCACTCCGATCATGCAGTATCCCGAAGGTGCGAAACTCGGGATCCAGAAATCGATGCGCGAGAAGCATCCTCGCGTGTTCATCAACGAATTCGTTCGGAGGCACGACTTTCGCACCCTGATCGACTCGCTCTTTGTCGCCCATTTCACACTGGTCACCCAGTCGGGTAAGAAGATCGACGGACTTGGTGTCGGCGAATCCATCAAGTCCATCGTCGATGCTTCGATGAGGTTCTACAGCAATCAGGGAGTGTTCCTTTCCGTCTCTGACTATGTCACCGACTTCCTCGACATCGTCATCTCTACCGACCTCGCGGTCGCACTCAAGCACTAAGGTGCTACACATCCCAAAAGGGGGCTCAATGAGCCCTCTTTCCTTTTGCCAGAACTTTTTTAAGGTAGTGTCCGGTATGCGACTTGGCATTGCCTGCGAGTTCTTCCGGGGTGCCCTTCCCCACCAGATTTCCACCACCTGATCCCCCCTCAGGCCCAATATCAATAAGATAGTCGCAGGATTTGATCACATCAAGATTATGCTCGATGAGGAGTACGCTGTTGCCCTTGTCGACGAGCATCTGCAGAATGTCTATGAGTTTTCTCACGTCCGCATAGTGAAGGCCGATGGTCGGCTCGTCGAGGAGATACAGTGTGCGCTGCTCCAGTGGGCGGTACAGCTCCGAAGCGATCTTCACACGCTGCGCCTCACCGCCAGAGAGTGTTGTGGCGCTCTGTCCGAGTTCAAGATAGCCAAGTCCAACGCTCGTGAGTGACTTCATTCGGTCCGAAATGGCGGGAATATCTTTGAAGAATTCTTCCGCTTCTTCGATGGTCATCTTTAATATGTCGTAGATACTTTTCTTTCTCCATTTCACTTCAAGTGTTTCTTTTTGAAATCGCTTTCCTTGGCAGACATCACACATCACGTATACCGTCGGCAAGAAATGCATCTCGACTGCGATCATGCCGTTGCCTTCACATGCCTCACAGCGACCTCCCTTCACATTGAAGGAAAAGCGCGAGGGCTTCCAGCCACGCACGCGCGCTTCTTCGGTCTCTGCGAACATGTCGCGTATAAATGTCCATGCGCCGGTATACGTCGCGGGGTTCGAGCGTGGGGTGCGTCCAATAGGACTTTGATCGATGAGAATAGTGCGGTGCAGGTATTCGGTGCCGGTAAAACTTGAGACGTTATAGAGTTTTGCGGTACGATATTTGCGATCAAAACGCGCCTGCAGGTTGCGGTGAACAAGCTCATACATCAGCGTCGACTTACCTGATCCGGACACACCGGTGATAGCCACCATGCGCCCGAGCGGGATATCGACGTTTATGTTATTGATATTGAATGCCTTGCCGCCGCGTATCTGCAGCTCACCCTTCTCTTTGTCGCGTCGTTTCTCGGGTATCGGTATCAATTCATCGCCACGCAAATAATCAAGTGTAAGCGACTTTTTCTTTTTATCTAAAATGAGATCATCGAGGTACCCCGAGACCACCACGTGTCCTCCGTGAATACCCGCACCCGGCCCGATGTCGATAAGGTAGTCGGATGCAAAAATAGTATCTTCGTCATGCTCGACCACGATAATGGTATTGCCGATATCACATAAGTCGCGCAGTGTCTTTATTAATCGGTCATTGTCTTTCTGGTGGAGTCCGATAGTGGGCTCATCGAGTACATACAGCGCCCCTACCAGACGTGAACCAAGCTGTGACGCAAGCCTGATGCGCTGCGCTTCACCACCTGAGAGGGTGTTTGCCCGGCGTCCGAGTGTAAGGTAGCCGATACCCACGTCGAGCATGAAGCGTAGACGTGATTCTATCTCTTTGATCACCACTGCGGAGATCTGCCTCTCCATCGGAGTGAACTCGATCTGCTTGAAGAATGCACTCGCCTCTTCGATAGACATATTGGTCACGTCGACAATATTCTTTCCGCGCGGATAGAGAGGTGCGGCATCTTTGCCTTTCTTTTTGCTTTTTGCAGCGACCTCAGCTTCGAGTATTGCGTTCGCATCACCAATAGTGACATGCAGCGCCTCTTCGCGGAGCCTCGCGCCATGACAGACATCACACGGTTCATCGCCGAAGAAGTGCTTGGTACCGAGCCCATTACACGCAGGGCATGCACCGTAGGGAGAATTGAATGAAAATAATCGCGGCTCTACTTCAGGATATGAGAAGCCGTCGTCCGGGCAAGCGAATTTTGCAGACACCAGCGACTCTTCCTCACCGATGACAAGGAGCACCAGGCCGTCGGTCTCTTCAAGTCCGCGCTCGACCGCCTCAGAGATACGCTCGCGTACACCCTTTTCATTGTCTTTGAATTCCGAGACGAAAAACTCATCTACCAGCATCTCGATATCATGCTTCTTTGTCTTGGTGAGCTCGATACGGTCGCGTAGATTCTTTACCTTGCCGTCAACGCGCACTTTGGTATATCCCTTGGAAAGGAAATCGTAGAGCAGCTGGTAGTACTCGCCTTTTCTGCCTCGCACGACAGGTGCATAGATGCCGACCTTCAGCGTCGAGTACTCGACCCCCATGACGGTATCCTTCGGTGCGTGTTTTCCTATCTCATCTACCTTTTCAAACACAAAATTCATAATCTCCTCATTCGTTAGTCGCTTGATAGGTTTACCGCAGGTAAGACAATGAGGCACGCCGATGCGCGCATAAAGCACGCGCAGATAGTCGTAGATCTCAGTGATAGTCGCTACCGTCGAGCGTGGATTCGACGAGTGTGATTTCTGGTCAATGGATATTGCCGGAGAAAGACCGATTATCTCATCGACATCCGGCTTTTGCATCTGATGCAGGAACTGACGCGCATACGCAGAAAGTGACTCGACATAACGGCGCTGTCCCTCAGCAAAGATCGTATCAAATGCGAGCGATGACTTGCCTGACCCCGAGAGACCGGTGATAGCCACCATCTTATTGCGCGGCATTTCTACCGTAATATTCTTGAGGTTGTGGGTACGAGCGCCTCGGACGATGATGGAGTCCAGGCCTTTTTTATTGTCGTTTTTTTGGTCTTTTGAGGTCATATATGGATTGAAATATCAAGAAAAAACAGGAAAATATCAGGAAAGTACGGCTATACTAGCACATTTTTTGACGATATCAAAATAGACACCAAGGAGTGCCGGAAGAGGTGCCGTGGCGGGTTATGCGCGAGGCGGGACAACACGCGGTTTTTCGATGATCTTCTTCACTTCGTCGACTACTTCGTCGAGGGTGTAGTTGGCTTTCACAAGAAAATTATCCGCTCCACCGGCAAGCGCCTTCTGAATATCTTCGCGCTGGCCAAAATTCGAGAGCATTGCAACGTGAGTGTGATCAAGCAGCGGGTTCGAGCGGATGCGTCGCAGGACTTCGTACCCGTCAATACCCGGAAGCAAAATATCGAGCAGTATCACATTTGGAATGATCTTCTCCGCGAGTGCTATTCCTTGCTCCCCGTCTACTGCGGTGGTGACATCGAGTTTCTCTTTGGTGAGTTTCTGTGCTGCCAAGTCTCTCAGAAACTTATCGTCTTCGACCATCAGTACCTTTATGGCAGGGGCTCCGGCAAGAGGGACTGCTCCTGCTATCGATTGGGTCGTCGGCATGTGCTTCTTGATCTTCTCAAGTACCTGCTGTGCATCGAATGATGATTTCACAAAATAATCTTTGATACCAAGGTGCAGTGCGCGACTTATTTCTACCAAGTCACCGGTGTTTGAAGCTATCATCACGGGAATATTGCGTATCCAGTCTGTCCCACTCGCACGTATCGACTCAAGGATCTGGAATCCGTCAAATTCAGCGACCCCTACATCGATGATCACCAGCTCCGGGTGCACTTCTTGGAGCTTGGTCGAGAAATTCTGCATATCCGTGGCGACGATCATCTGAAGACCGAGCACATTCATGATCTGGCCAAGGTTATTGACGATAACAGGGTCACCAACGAGTATGAGAATATTGCGGGGGCTTGAGGGAGGCATAGATGGATTACGGGTTAGTATAACACGAATGGCTGCGCATGACTCTACGACGTGAATGGTAAAAGCACATGGAAGGTAGTCCCCTGATTGAGAACACTATCGAACCAGATCTTGCCGCCATGACGCTTGACCACACTCTGAGCAATGAAAAGTCCGAGTCCCGAACCGTCGGTTTCGGTATGCACCGCATTCTGCGCACGGAAGAAGCGTGAGAAGATCTTGTCTTTTTCGTCTTCCGGGATGCCGATGCCGGTATCTTTGACCGTCAGATGAAGCTCATTATTGTCCATGAACACCGCCACCCCGACCGTGCTGTCATTTTTGGTGTACTTGATGGCATTGTCGATGAGATTTTGCAGCAGGTCGCGCATTTTGTCAGGATCCAGCTTGATCTTCGGCGTGAGTTCTACCGGTGAAGAAAATTCAACCCGGATATTCTTTGCGGTCGCAAGCGGCAGAAGACTTCGGATCATATCTTGTACGATCTCTTCGAACTGTACCGGCACGAAGTTATATTTAATTTTGCCCGATTCAAGCCTATCGACTTCGAGCATGTCGTTGATCAGGGCTATCATGCGCTCATTTGACTCAAAACCTTTTGACAGCAGATCTTTTTGTTCCGGCGTCACTGCACCTGCATCTCCATCAAGAAGGATCTTGAGTGTCCATTTGATAGCCGAGAGTGGCGTGCGGAGCTGATGCGCAACCACGGAGATGATCTCTGATTTCATCTTGTCCAGCTGAGTGAGTTTCTCATTCGCTCCGGAAAGCTCGAGATCACGGCGTACCAAGAGCTTGGCACTCTTATCGAATTCGTGGGTCAGTTCCTCAAGTCGTTTAATGTGTCCTTCTTCTTTGGTGATCTGCTCGAGGAGGAGAATGTCGCGAGCGCGCAGGAGCCTCGAGATATACCCGCCAAAAAATCCCGAGAGGAGGTAGACCAGGAACAAGATACCTACCTTGGTCAGCTCAAGTGTCGCATCACGTGTCAGTGTGAAATCCGTTCCTTTTGTGATGAGCATGTGGATGACGCCACTATGAGAGAGTACGGTGGTAAATACCAAGACGCCGGATACGACCGCGACAGAGATCGCGCCTCGAAAACCGAACAAGATCATCGATACCATGATGGGCACAAAGAAGAATGAGTGTGCGATGCTTTCGATACCGCCACCGGTGAAAAGCATGATGACAAAGAAGAAACACAGGTCGATGGATATCTGGCTGATATTGAGCACATCGAGCTGCTCGTCAGTGATAGTGAGCTGCGTCTTTCTGAGATAGAGGAAGAAGAAGAGATTACTTGCGATAACCACCGCGACCGCAGACGCACTCGCGAGCATCCCAAGCGAGAGAGGGTCGTCACCGTTGGTGATGATAGCGAGCAAGAACGCAAGCAGCGCATAGTACCAGCGCGCGTCAATGATCCAGCGGGTCGACTGCAGTCTGGTGTTCGAATGATGCTCGTTTTGAAATAGCGTGATCATGCTTGCTTCATGTTACGTGATGGAGTGCTTATTCAGCAAGCAGCCAAACGAGTAATGATCCATTGTGAAACGGGGTCTGTTCACCTATCTTCCCTCCTATCTGCGCATAGCTATAAAATCCGACCATTGGTACATCGCGCCCGATGACACGCTGAATGACCTCTATCTCTTCGTCTGCACGGATACCGAGCATCTTCTTGCGCGCGACCGAGTTCACAATTATTGCCGCTTTGGGTTTCTTTCCTCCAAGTTTCTCGAGTGCGCCTTGCGCCGCCAGCTCCGCCACCTCAAGCCCGCGTTCAATATCTGAGATCATCAGTCTGACTTCTGCTCCGAGTGGAATAGGCGCAGTAAAGGTCATTGCACCCTTCTGGTCGACAAATACAGGATGACGCAGCACGACCTCATTCGACTCGTTGGTAAAAATTCCGAGCGGATATGAGACCGCAAGTGTCGGCAAGAGTCCTTCATGCAGCTCCGAAACATGTTCCTCACCAAAATATTCTTCATAGATGGAAGCGGCCGGCTTGCCGTCGAGTTCGTAGAGCGTGGTGCCCTCAGAGCGGGTCACGATACGCTCGATACCGATAGGCAAAAATCCGTGCATCGCGACCCCTGCCGCAGTGTACTCACCGGAAATACCCAGGCCTACGACTGAGCCGGTATAGACTTTATTCTCCAGATATTGAAATGTCTCGTAGAACAACATGTCATCACTTGCTGCTCCCCCGAAAATAGGGAAATTGCTGCCGAGCCTGTCCATCACTCCCTTGAGCGCATCGTCACCGTTTCCGGCGATGATATCGAGAAATAAAAGCGCTGAGGTGACATACCCATGAGAATCGTATTCGAGTTTGTTTGCCAGCTCTTCTCCTGCTTGCTTGGAGTTCCAGATCAGGTGATTGCCGAGCGCTCCCCAAAACTTCACCGTATCAGAATAGACCGCGAGTACCACGACACTTTTTTCTGAAGAGAAGCCTTCGCTCGAGATCTCGCCGGCGGTTGAGCAGCCGAATATGTATACACCCGGGGCAGACGACGTCACGCCTTCGATGAGTTTGTCTTGGTCGTACGTGACCGAGCCGAATACAAAAAGTATACTTGCCTTCTTATCGGGAAGACCTGAAAGCGCCTGGCTCGAGGCTTCTGCTCCCGCCTTATGCGCATCAGCATCCGAGCCGACTCCAACACTTGCGACGATCATATGGCGCCATTATATCAGAAGAATCTTCAATGAGGGTTATTTTCTTGCGCGCCTGACAGCTTTTGGCCGCAGCGGAGCACCTGAGAGGACTTGGATCTCGTCACGCAGAAGCGCTGCAGTCTCAAAATCGAGTTCTTTCACGGCTGCCTTCATCTGCTTTTCTTTTTGCTTGATGAGTTTCTCGGGATCTTTATCAAACTGCTTCTTATCGAGCATCAACAGTTCTTTGAGGGTCTTGTCATGCACACTCTGGAGTTCTTCAGTGATGTCATGGATCTTCTTCTTAATAGAGACCGGGGTGATGCCGTTTGCGGCATTGTGCGCAAGCTGGATAGTACGGCGACGATTTGTCTCGCCGATAGCAGCATTGAGCGAGCCGGTCATGACATCAGCATATAAGAGCACTCTACCTGAGATATGTCTCGCCGCACGTCCAATGGTCTGAATGAGTGACGTCTCCGAGCGCAAGAAGCCTTCTTTGTCTGCGTCGAGAATAGCAACAAGCGACACTTCAGGCAGGTCGAGTCCTTCGCGCAAGAGGTTCACACCGACAAGACAGTCGAATTTACCCTTACGGAATTCAGTAAGGATCTTGATGCGGTCCATGGTCTTTACATCACTGTGCAGGTACTCGCTCTTGATACCCTTCTCCTTGAGAAAATTCGAGAGATCTTCCGCCATTTTCTTGGTAAGCGTCGTGACAAGAATACGCTCGTCACGCTTCGTGACGATTGCCGCCTCGGTAATGAAGTCTTTAATTTGTCCTGGGTAGTCTCCCTTCTCCACCACACCACGCACCACCATCTCAGGGTCGATGAGACCGGTCGGGCGAATTACTTGCTCGACCACCTGCTCGCTCACTTCTTTCTCGAATGCAGCCGGAGTAGCTGATGTAAACAGCACCTGTCCGACGCGCTTCTCCCACTCGTCGAATGTCAGCGGCCGGTTGTCACGCGCACTCGGGAGACGAAATCCGTACTCAACGAGCATCTTCTTGCGCGACTGATCGCCCGCGTACATTGCACGCACCTGCGGAATTGAGACATGAGATTCGTCGATGACCGTAAGAAATGCCGGACTGCCGTCCGCATTGTGAGGAAAGTATGACAGAAGCGTATCGGGCGGTTCACCCGGGGCTTTGCCTGAGAAATGTCTCGAGTAATTCTCGATGCCGCTGCAGTAACCCACCTCGTCGATCATAGTGAGATCATAATTGGTACGTCGCTTTAATCGTTCGGCTTCAAGTAGCTTCCCTTCCTTATCGAATTTTTTGAGCTGCTCTTTGAGTTCTATTCTGATATCTGCGACCGCACGTTTACGCTCATCAGCTGACGTCACGAAATGCTTCGCGGGAAAGATGAATACATGTTCTTCTTCTTTGATGATCGCGCGAGTGATCGGGTCAATATTGATAATTGACTCGATCGCGTTCCCGGCAAAAGTCACCTGGTGAATGATCATTTCTCCGGTCGGCATGATCTCAAGAGTGTTCCCGAGCCCACGGAAGGTACCGGGTGCGAGATCAGCGTTGGTGCGGTCAAAATACACGTTCACTAATTTTCTGATCAGGTCATTGCGCGTCAGCTTATCCCCTTTCGAGAGTTTTAAATTCACCTTGAGATACTCTTCGGGGGAACCGAGGCCATAGATACATGAGACTGAGGCGACAATGATCACATCTTTGCGCGAAAGTAGCGCCTGCGTCGAAGCATGGCGCAAACGGTCTATCTCTTCATTGATCTGCGCATCTTTCTCTATATATGTGTCCGTGGTCGGTAAATACGCTTCCGGCTGATAGTAATCGTAGTATGAAACAAAGTAGTGCACCGCATTATCAGGAAAGAACTGCCGGTATTCCTGAGCGAGTTGGGCCGCAAGCGTCTTATTGTGCGCAATGACCAGCGTCGGCTTATCGAGCTTTTGTATCACATTCGCAGCTGTAAAGGTCTTACCCGAGCCTGTCACGCCGAGCAGCGTCTGGTAACGCATTCCCTTATCAAAACCGCCCACAAGCGCGTCTATCGCTTTGGGTTGGTCGCCCGCGGGCTTCCAGTCTGATTTGAGGTTAAAGTTTGGCATATGGCGTACGCTGTACTCTATATATAGAGGATAACACTGAATGCTCCTACGGAATACTACTTATGATGATTTATAATAACCGGCAAGGAACTGGTCTTTGAATGACTGATAACTACCATCCAGCATTGCTTTTCTCATATTCGCAACAAGTGTGACGATGAAGTGCAGGTTGTGTATCGAACCGAGTGAAGACGCAAGCATTTCATCGACCGAAAAAAGATAGGAAATATAAGCGCGCGTGCAATGTGTACAAGCAAAACATTCGCATGTCGCGTCTATCGGAGTGAAGTCGGTCTTGAACTTGGTATTATTGAGATTGATCCGACCGTCTTTCGTATACACCGAGCCATTACGTCCTATACGGGTCGCAGCGACACAGTCAAAGGTATCACAGCCGCTCTCGACCCCGAGAAACATATCGATGGGTTCACCGATGCCGAGAAGATGGCGAGGCTTCCCTTCCGGAAGAATCGAGTTCACCCAAGCGACTGCGGTTCCGATATCATCCTTGGTGAACGATCCGCCGATACCGTAGCCGTCGAAGTCCATCGCACCAAGCGTGGTTGCAGCTTCTTCACGTAGATCTTTGTACTTGCCTCCCTGTATCACACCATAGAGCGCTTGAGGCCCTCCAAGACGCTTGTGCTCCGCAAGGCTACGCTCGGCCCACGCATGGGTTCTGTCGAGCGACACTTTTTGATCATCATATGGAGCCAAGGGCGATGTGCATTCATCAAATGCGACGATAATATCTGCACCGATATTATGTTGTATCTGAATAGACCGCTCAGGAGTGAAGCGGTGGGTCGAGCCGTCGATGTGTGATTTAAATGTCACACCGTCATCGTCGACTCGGGCGAGCTGTTCGTGCTGTGAACGCTCGTCTTCATCAGGGTCCTGCTTTCCTTCTCTCCTCTTTTTGGTAACTTCCGGAATATTCGACTCCTCATCGGTAGCTATCTTAGTGACTCCAATGCCAAAAGCAGCGCCCAGAGAGAATACTTGAAATCCACCCGAGTCAGTGAATGTCGGGCCATCCCAGTCCATGAATTTATGAAGTCCTCCTGCATCACGCACCAGTTCATCGCCGGGCTTCAGATACAGATGATAGGTATTGGAAAGTACTGCTTGCGCTCCGAGTGCGCGTACCTGCTCCGGGGTCAGACCTTTGACCGTCGCTTTCGTGCCCACAACTATGAATGCCGGGGTCTCGATATCCCCGTGAGGTGTGTGGATAACTCCCACACGCGCGAGTGAGTTTTCTATCTTCTTTTCGATAGTGAAGCCGAATTTGCCTTTTGTCTCTTCGGTGTTTTTTGCCATCTGAGGACTATACCACACGTCTGAGTTTTTCGTAGTCTGCCGGCTTGATGCACATGATATAGTAGAAGTGATGAAACAATATCTCGACTATCTTCGGCATATTAAAGAAAATGGCGTGAAAAAGACTGACCGCACGGGCACCGGCACTATCGGCGTATTCGGCTACCAGATGCGCTACGATCTCTCTGAGGGATTCCCGCTTGTCACGACAAAAAAGACACCCTTCAATCTTATCCTGCATGAACTCCTGTGGTTTTTGAGTGGCGATTCGAATCTTGCGTACCTGGCGAAGAATAATGTACACATCTGGGATGAATGGCCATACAAGTCGTATCTCGTGCGCAACAACCTACCGGTTCCAAAAAGTGATACGGAAGAATGGAAGACCGGAATGACCGCATTCATTGAACGTATCAAGACCGATGACTCATTCGCAAAGGATTACGGCAACCTCGGACCGATATACGGATACCAGTGGCGCAATTGGCCGACGCCTAGCGGGGGTCATGTTGATCAGATCTCTAAAGTCATCGAGATGATAAAGAAGTCTCCGGACTCACGCAGACTCATTGTCTCAGCATGGAATGTCGCCGATATCGATGAGATGGCAAAGGCGGGCCTTCCTCCTTGCCACTGCCTGTTCCAATTCTCGGTCGCAGAGGGCAAGCTTTCCTGTCAGCTGTATCAGCGCAGTTGCGATTCTTTCCTTGGCGTACCCTTCAATATCGCTTCCTACGCACTACTGACCATCATGATTGCAAAGGTCACAGGTCTTACCCCCGGCGAATTCATCTGGACCGGAGGCGACTGTCATATCTACCTCAATCATCTCGAGCAGGTCGACACACAGCTTGCGCGCGAACCGAAACCCTTGCCTGAGCTGCGCATCAACCGCAATGTCGAATCTATATTCGATTATAAGTTCGAGGACTTCGAGCTTGTCGGCTACGACCCTCACCCCGGTATAAAGGCACCCATAGCAGTCTAATTTTTTGCATGATCATCTCCCTTATTGCAGCGATGGATAATAAGCGCGGAATCGGCGCGAAGAACGGCCTGCCTTGGATGGGCAAAGTTCCGGCCGATATGAAGCGCTTCCGAATGCTGACCACTGACCATACGATCATCATGGGACGCAAAACCTATGAGTCACTCGGCAGACCGCTTCCGAATCGACGCAATATCGTGCTTTCTCGCTCTGACTTCAACGCTGACGGAGTTGAGGTGTTTTCCTCGCTTAATGATGCACTTGAAGCAGTGGGTGGAGATAAGCATACTGAAGTATTCATCATCGGCGGTGCGCAGATATTTGATGAAACACTTGCTGCGGCTGACAGACTTTATCTTACGCTTATCGAAGGTGAATTCGATTGCGATACGTTCTTTCCTGACTATAAAGAGAGCGGCTTTGTCATAAAAGAAGAAAGTTCACTGCAGCCGGATGAGAAGAATCTGTATCCCCTGCGATTTGTGACCCTAGAGAAGACTGTAGTATAAGGATATAAGTGGTATTTACTCCCCAGTTTGCGGCTATTCTAGAGGCTGATACTCTAGATAAGGACCTCTGTTCATGAAAGGGTTTCATATGATCAATGTGTATGTTGGATGCGGGCTCACTCAAGCACCCCTGCGGTTTCGCAAAGCGGTCGACAGCCTGAAAGAGAAGTTGCGGTCACACGCCAATGTGTACAACTTCATGGGTCTATTTGATGGGACTCCCGAAGAAGTCTACCGACGAGACATCGGCGAATGTGTCGCGGATTGTGATGCATTCATCGCCATCTCAGACTTCCCAAGCATGGGCCTCGGTTATGAGCTCGGTGTCGCCGTCGAGAAGCTCAGGAAACCGACACTCAGTCTCGCGCATAGAGACTCCAAGATCTCACGCCTCATCATCGGCATCGCGCAACCGCATTACCAGTTCGCGCGCTACGCTTCAACCAAGGAGCGCTTCGATATGTGCCTTGCATTCATTCGCAAGGTCGAAGCAAGCCGCAATGACTAGCGTTCTTACAAGACTCTTGCAGACGTGCCCGGATCGATTCCGGGCACTGTTTTTTATTTTTGCTTGTGCTTGATCAGTGCAAGCGCACCATAGAGGCCGCCGATGTCGCCAAGTGTTGAATGTGCGATGACAGGAAGTTCAGTGAAAATATGCAGAATACCTGCGAGATGCGCACGTACCCGCTCTATCGGTATGCCTACCTCTTTCATCATTGATCCGCCGATAACCACAACATCAGGCGACCAGTGGACGATGGTATTACTGAGTCCATACGCCAAGAGCCTCGCCATTTCATCCCAGAATTTTTCGTCGGTTATTTCATAGGGTTTCTTTCCGTAGCGTTGCGTGATAGCAGTACCTGAGATCATGCCGTCGAGATCGAGACCTTTTCCCCCGACTGAAGTGTTTGCGAGTGATCCTCCCGCATCGATGATCTGACGCCCCGGCTCAAATCCCATCGCACTCACATCTATTCGTCCATTTACGATGCGCGCGCCCCCGACTCCGGTTGATACAGTGATGTATGCGACTATCTCGTGCCCCTTCCCTCCGCCAAACACCGCTTCACCGAGTCCGACGACTGCAGCATCATTATCGATGATCACCTTGGTGCCGAGTTGCAGCGTGAGTACCTCGGCAATACGCTTTCCGTTCCAGCCCGGCAAATGCGGTGCACGCAAGAGAACAGTTTTGTCGCGGGAGAAAACTCCCGCAATATCCCCTGCGGCCATATCGATGCGCTCTCCTTTTGTCAGTTCGAATGCCGTCGTTTTAAGCAGCTGCATTGCGGCATCAAAGTCCTTAGGGGTATCGATGATCACTGGTTCACCGAACACCTCTGCGTCATGTGAAAGCGCGATGCGAGTCTTACTGCCCCCGATATCAAATAGTATGTAGTTCATGATGGAGAGTGATGCTGTAAAATGTCTTTGGTAACATGCTTATAATCTTCAACATTCGGTTGATCGAACGCATTTACATGAAGCAGTTCCGCAAGATATACCACCGAGAGCATCTGCCAAGAGAGGAACATGCCTAGCGTGTAAGGGTTGATTGCATGGAAACCAGCCTCTGCAAAAGGAAGCTTATGCTTGCCGTACGCAGAACGCACACCCTGATAGATGGCATCCATAAGCTGCACAGGTTGTTTGCCGTTTATCCCGGGAATGACATTCTTGAAGATCAAACTTGCCGGCACATGCATATGACTTGCTTCTTTGACATGCATGAACAGTGTGAATTTATCTTTCGGTCCGCCAAGATAGAGCTGCGCCATCGAATGGAGATCGGTCGAGCCGATAGAGACGATCGGGGTAATGCCGACACGTACCAGCTTTCCGCTTTTATCATGTTCTTTGCCGAGACTTTCACCATAGAGCTGCCTTGCCCATTTGCCCAGCGATTCGAGTTCGGGATTAAAGAAGAAAAAGTTGATCGTGGTCACATCGTGCTTGCTTGCACGGTAGAGTGCGGTCGCAAAGCGCAGCGCCTGGTCATTACCCTCGATATGCTGGCGCAGTGTTTCCTTGCCGCCGTCGACTAAACTGGTGATATCGATCCCCGCAAGTCCGAGTGGAAGAAGTCCGACACTTGAAAAGACAGAGAATCTGCCGCCGACATGCTGATGCAAGAGAGTCCCGAATTTATGTTTTTCTGCAATATTCCAGAGTGGCGAATCTTTTTCGGTGGTGACCACGACGCGCTCGGAGATACCGGGAAATCGCTTCTTTAGGTACGCATAGAGCATCTCGAAATTTGCTACGCTTTCAGTGGTGGAACCTGACTTACTAATGAGGTTTATGACGACTTCTTCTTTGTATGATACATCGAACTCAAGCAATCGTTCGAGATCATTCAGTAACTTTGGAGAGACGGTATCAAGAAAAATTATCTTTGGAAATCCGTCAAGGAGCCCGTCGAGTGTACCGCGTAGTGCGTCATATACCGCTTTTGCACCAAGATTCGATCCACCAATGCCGACAACGATGACGTAGCGTAGTTGTGTATTCCAGTAACGCTGCACCACATGAGTGACATCGGCAAGTACACTCGGGTCCTGCGGCAGGCGTAGCGCATCTTCTCCCGTGGAGTATGCTCCGCTTTTTTTTGCTACCAGTTCGCGCAGATGATCTGCATAGGCAAGCAATCGCTCCGGTATGAGCGGCGTGGCGGGAACATGTTCGAATGTAAGATCAAAGCTTTGTTTATGCATAAAGGTATCAGATGATGTTCAGTTCAGAAAGCTTACGCATGTACATGATCACCGTACGAATATACTCCGCATGGCTCCAGGTAAGCGGTGCTGCAGAAAGCTGCTCTTTGGTGTAAGGATTGAGTTGCTCAGACATGATCCCGGAACGCAATGAATTGCGTTCGACCCAGTTGAGATCTGCGCGTACCTGATCAAGATCATGATCATTCTTTGCAAGTGCAATGGAATATTGAGTGAACCACAGAGTTGTGATGAACCACGGGTTTCCCGGGACATCCGACCCGACACGATAGTATTGATCCCCGACATAACGTGCGATACCGCCGACCGGGGTGCGCACCGTCAGTTTTTCTTTAGTGAGATTCATTGCATGCATGAGCATCGGATCTTCTGGAGGAAGTACTCCGAACAAGAACAGTCCGTATGCACTCGATGCGTCTATGGTGCGGTCATAGACGGTCATACCCTGCGGATCAATGATGAGCGATCGGTAAAAGCTTCCGTCTTCAGGATTATAAAGATGTTTGATGATCGCCACGCGCATGTCCTCTGCGATACTGTCGAAGTTATGTTCACTACGCTCCTTCCCAAGGATCTCTGCGAACCGCGCTGCTGCCTTGAGGCCGGCATATACCGTCGCGGCAGTGTACGTGTGTACGCCGAATTTCTCTTCCCAAAGATTATAGGATGGCTTTGGAAGTCCTGAGTACGTATCGCGATGCGAAGAAAGGAACACCGCCGCCTTTCGTATGAATGAGTTATAGATAGATTCAATGAAATCAAGATCTTTCGTCACCAGCCAGTGCTCCCATAGTGCCCACAAGATGAGCGCAGTCTCATCTTCCTGAATAGGAAGCTCCGTCTTGCCGCTCACGAGCCAACCGTGCCAGGATGAACCGAGTGAGCCATCCGAGCGGTATTTGTGCATGAGATACCCGTCTTCGGTGATAAGACTATTACACAGTTCGAAGAATTTTCTCGCACTGTGTCTGTCACCTATCCAATCGAGTGTCGTAGCAACATACGCGGAATCTCTTGGCCACATATATGCGTAAGTATCGCGGCCGCCCCGCAACATATCAGAATCCCCCGAAGCAACTATAGCTCCGTTCTTATCCACGTGTGAACGTAGGAAGAACTGCGACTTTTTGAATAAGTCGATGAGCGTATCGCCAAGTCCGTAAAAGTTCCACTCGTTCTTCATCACCCAGGCAAACCAATAGTCGCGGGAAGATTTGATGATCTTGTCAGGCGAGTGCTCAAGTACAAAACTATTTAGCTCTTTGACCTCATCGATCGACTCGCCGACCGCGATCCAGTAGTGAAAGGTTTTCACACTTTCAGCACCGATAGTGAGTCGCAGTCCGACGGTCGAATCAACGCTGCCGTGTTCGATAGAGTTCTTTGCCAGCACTCCGTCTTCGGCATCACGGTATGTGCCTTCTTTGCCTTCGATCTGAAAGATCCCGACCGAGTAGTCGTCGATGCCCCTATCCCCCTGCGACGCATTCATCAAAAACACTCGCCGGCCTTCATAGTGAATGACCGTGTTGGTATTTGGATCATAAAATCCGGTGTCAAGATTTTCTGAATGATAGATATCGTACTGATGATTGAAGAATACTCGCACCTCACGCTCATGGTCGGTCTTGTTCTGCACTTTCACCTTACGCATCAGCACATTCTTCTCGTTGTACAGCACATCAGTGAAACTGATCTCGACAGAAAGGCGTGGTGAATACAGGACCGAGATCCCGGTATATGCATTGTCTGAATCGATACGTATCTCCCATGACCCGTCTGAGACCCACGAGAACTGCCCGTCGACCCATACCCCTATCTTGTGCACATACGACCCGCCGATATGATTCTCAAGTCCAACATACGGGAAATACAAGTCGCGCACCTGCGCAAACTGATCGATACACACGAGCATAGAGCCGTTCCCAAATGAAAGTGATCTAGCCATAGAAGTTGTAAGTGAATGTTGTGTTCATGGTGTCTATATACCGCAAGCGCACTCTGGTCAGTTCTTTTTCTTTTTTGCTATCGGAGCCTTCTTCTTTGCCGGCGGTACTGTTTTCTTTACTACCCTCTTTGCGGTTAGTACTTTTTTTACCGGAGCTTTCTTTTGTACACTTATCGCTTTCACTCGTGCTGCCTCCTCTTCCTCACTTGCGAGCAGTAGTGGCTTGCCTGAGCGCTCCTTCACTCGTAGTGCGAGATCATGCAGTACGTTGTTGTAGGCGATGAATGCTTCGTACGGAGTCTCGTACGGATTGAAATACTTATGGACATCACCGTCGGCAAACCACTTGGTGCACATGTAGTAAAAATGGTCCGAAGTCTGGAGCTTGCGCCAGTCTTCGATCAACTTTTTGTCACCTGTGGCGAGTACATCTTTCTCAAGCGCATAGACATTGCCAATTGCTTCGTGCTGCATGTTGTTCGAAAGCCATGCAGAAAGATCGCGCTCTACATCCGCCCATGACACAAAATTGTGTGCGTCGAATTCTCCGACGGTAGGATATCGCTTTGCCGCTTCGGTCACTGTGACGAAATCATTATCCTGATTCTTGAGTACTTCACCGGGAAGTGCGCGCATGAATTCAAAGATACCGGTGTCTTCCCATTGGTGCTCGCCGAATGTCTCGTAGTCCATGAACAAGTTGACGACGTTTCCGTTGCCGTTGACCGCATTCACCCACCCTGCGAACTTTTCCGCACTCAGCGGCCACTCCGGCCAGTCGCGGGCAGAGAAACGAAAGGCGATATCGTCGGAAAGACGGTAATTCTTCAGTAGTGTTTTGATCTTTGAAGTACCCGGTGCCTGGTAGAGAAAATTCGGTGAGCGCCATCCAAGAAGATGATCTGCTCCTTCAGCGAGTATTGCTTTATATCCCATATCCTCGATGGTCTTCGCAAGTTCATTGTTGTAGATCAATTCAGTGTTACGGAACGCGGTCGGCACAACACCGAATAGTTTTTGTACTTTCTCCCGATGGAGCGCGACTTGGCGCTTGAACTCGTCTTTTGAATAGAGGTACGAAAGCGAATGATAGTAGGTCTCATCAAGGACTTCAACCCGCCCGGTGCCGACAAGTTTTTGAAAAGACTTCAGTGTCTTGGGTGAGAATTCCTGTAATTGATCAAGATACACTCCGGAGAATGAGAAGGAACATTTGAATTCAGGATATTTCTGCAGCAACTCGAGCAAGAGCGCATTCATCGGCAGATAGCACTTGTTTGCGACCTTGTGCAGGATCTTTTCATTATTGATATCACGATCACTCTTGTCATTGAAGTATTCGTGATCATTACCGACATCAAAAATCCGGTACTTTTTAGTACGATACGGCTGATGAACTTGGAAGTAGAAACAAACACTCGGCATATTATTTGGCGTTATTGATTATATCGTCATAAATGACCGAGCATTTCTGCGCGGCGTTTTCCCAGGTAACATGTTCGACGTCGATAGAACCGAGCTCGCCGAGCGTTTGCTTGAGCCCGGCGCTTCGCACAACGCCCAAGATCTTGTCGGCCATGTCATCGATATCCCAGAAATCTGATTTGAGCGCATGGGTCAAGACCTCGGAAACTCCCGACTGTCGCGACACGAGTATCGGCGTACCATTCGCAAGTGCTTCAAGGGCAGTCAGCCCGAACGGCTCTGAAACTGACGGCATGACATAGAGGTCCGCCGCTCGATAGAGCTTGATCAGGTCGTCGCCACGAACGAAACCGGCGAACACGACATTGTCGCCAAGTCCCATCTCAGTCGCAAGTCGGATGATCTGGTGCTCCATATCTCCCGCCCCTGAAATGACAAAGAGTACGTTCCTATCGTACTCGAGTACTCGCTTGGCAACCTTGATGAAATAGTCGGGTCCCTTCTGAATGGTGATACGTCCGACGAATAGCACTATCTTCTTCCCCTCGGACTTCACATGCTCAAGTGCGGGCGGAAGTGACTTACGCCACTCATTCGTGTCGATGCCATTGTGCACCACACTCACCTTATCCGCAGGAACTCCATAGTGTTCGACGATCGCATTTTTTGTGTGCTGTGAGACGGCAATGATGCAGTCGGCGGCATGAAGTCCTCGGCGTTCTTCTTCATAGATGTACTGATTTGGATGTCCTCCGGTACGGTCAAATTCTGTCGCATGTACATGTACGATAAGCGGCTTTCCTGAGACTCGTTTCGCTTCCATTCCTGCACGAAATGACAGCCAGTCATGCGCATGTATCACATCGTGCGGTTCATCGGCAGCAATGAGTTTTGCCTGCAGCCCATAGCGACGCACTTCGTCAAAGAGGTTGAGTCCGTAGATCTTGTCTTCCGGGGCGGTGCGCAGGTACTCGTCATACAGCTCAGTATTGATGTACGGATGAAGTAGTGTTTGGACAGTGCGCACTTTGATATTGCGTATGTTGGCAAATACGATCCTGAGAAAATCATGATCGAGGCCGGTTAATTTTTTCGGTAGCACAAATGTGACCTGCAGATCACGCCGAGTCAGCGCGCGGGTTAATCCATAACATGCTGTGCCAAGACCCCCGCTATTATGCGGTGGAAATTCCCAGCCAAACATGAGCACGCGAATATTTTTCATGCGTAAGTAAAAGAAACAGGCGGGCACAACTTCCCCTGTGCTCTGCAATGCCTTGCGCAAATTATATCACAAGATTCCACCAAGCTGTATATGAAGTTATCCCATAAAAACAGCCTTTTCTGGGGAAAAGGCTGTTTTTAAAAATAGTGATCGTTTTGGAGTTATTTACTTCGACCAAATGCCGACAAAGCAAGAGGTTTCCGCTTACTTTGTCACTTACTTTGCCACGAACGATGCAATGAGGACTTTGTCCGGTGAAAGCGGCGGAAGATCAGTCTTCTTGCTGAAGGTAGCAGCGCCGTCATCTCCGAGCATCGCAACATAATATTTCTTTCCTGAAAGGGTCGGGCGAAGCAGTTCGATATTTGCACTCGTATCACCGGCGTGAATACGTACAGCTCCAAGGATCCAACCGGGAGTGCCGTCTTCATCGTCATAGATCGCGAGCCAATGAGTCTCCGCAATATCTAGACCAGTTACCGCGACCACTGTTCCTGCAGCCTGATCTTCGACCGAAAGACCGATGCGCTTATTTGCAGGTATCTCCGGACCTTGAGGTAACGCGGGGGCCTCGCCTATCATTTCTTTGTTCATCATGCTTTCCGTCGAAGTTGTCGCACCACTTACGGTCGTGTTCACTGCTTCCTCACTCTCACCTACGGTCTTTGCTTTCCATGCCATCACTGCAGTCGTTCCGATAAGAATTCCTATTACCAGCATCAGCACCAGTTGTTGTGTTTGTTTAGCCATATGACTAAGCGTAGCAAAGGTATTTTGGCCGAGCAAGTGGGTAACAAAGCACAACATACCACCCCCAAAACGCCTAGTTTCGGGCCCAAAATGGTGATACCCTGAGCGTATGAGTGAAATTCAGCCTTACATCGGATATACAGCAGGAATACTTGGTTTTGTTCCCTTCTGGTTTCTTATTATCTCAATGAGAAAAGGGGTTACAAAACCAAATCTCGCAGGGTGGTTTCTCTACACCGTCGCAATGGTCATGATAGTGGCATCTAGCGTAGCGCTTCATGCATGGCAGGCAGTGTGGCTGGCGATCGCGTATGTCATCGGACAATCACTCGTCATTATCATTTCATTCAGGACCGGATATATCACATTTTCGCGGTTCGATTATTTTTGTCTTCTCCTCTCCGGACTGAGTATCGTACTTTGGGTATATACGAACGATCCACTATACGCTCTGGTACTCAATGTGCTCGTTGACGGACTTGGGACTCTTGCTATCGCAAAAAAATTATACAAGCACCCCGGAACTGAAGACACACGTGCTTGGTCTATTTCACTTGCTGTTGCAACACTCAATGTATTTGCCGTCGCTACCTTTGACCTCAGTAATGCGCTGTATCCGATCTACCTTGTGTTTGCGAATATACTCGTTGTTACACTGAGTTTGCGGAAAAAGATGCAGTAAAAAAATCGCCGCATTTTCTAGAGAGCGAGGACTTCAAATTTCAAAAGCCTTACGGAGACAGTTTGGCATGGTCCCCATTCTGATGGGGCAAACTGTTGAGTAGAACACAGCCGTTCGCTGGAACGGCTGACGGTGCTTTTGAAATTTGTAAGCCCGAGTGACTTTTATCCTTTGATGTACAACTCGAAATTATCGAGATTCTCTCCCGGTACCGCTTCGATCAGATTGAGGGTCACCTGCTGGCCGTTGAATGTTGCGGTGATGACTGCATCTTTATTTGCAACAGCAGTTACCTTAAAACGCGCGGGGGTGATGTTCGGGGTACATTTTTCTCCGGTCGCAATTCGTGATGCGAGCTGCACCAGCACCTGTTTTTTATCCGCACTCACTATCGCACTCGAATCAAGGATATCGCATGCGGTCGGAAGCGGCACTTCACCCGCGACAGTATGTTCCCCCTTCAGGTATGCATGTTTCGCGGTGACAACGGTCTTTTGAGTAACAACAATTTCAGCCGGGGTATTTTCCCAAGCAGTAGTACTTGCTTGTGACTCTGCATTGTATGTTGCCGGGCCGGTATCGAGGAGTGATGATTTTTGGAATGAGATAAAGGCATACCCTGCGACCGCAAGGATGATGATGCCCAATATCACATATGTTCCTTTTGTATCCACCTTACTAGTGTACTACGGCTGACCCGGAAAGAAAGGTGCGAAGTGATGAAAAAGATAACATCAGAAGAATAGACGAGTGATCATGCGCACAAGCTTATACAACAAAAGAAGAAGTACTGCATAAAACGCATAAGGATTTTCTGTAAAGAACCTGAGAATGAGTGCGATGAATAACTTCAGATGATCGAACGGACTCTTCACAACTTCTCCACTGGTCATTCCTGTGCCGAGGATCTTCCAGCCGCTGGTATCTGCGGTGGTGGTTCCATGGCTCATGGTGCTTTCTAATTGCACTAAGTTGCGCAGTGCTTTCACTGCTTCAGTCACGCGAAAATCTTCGATCGCTCCAAGTATAGGGACCGCGGCACTCACAATAGGCGTCGGTGCATTCGCAAGTATTGCGCCTTCTTCAGCGCGTATATCTTTTGACGTCGGCACAGTGAGCGCCGAAGTTGCTACTAGAGAAGTAGTCGCCTGTTTTGCAGGTGACGGTGCCGGTGGGGGTGGCTCGAGACTATCGCCAATGCCGTTCTGATTCTTGTCGTCATCGGCAAAGCGCGAGATCTTTGGAGTGCGCGTTGCGGTGATGAGTGCGTCAGTAAGCATCGTACCATTCTGACTTAGTGCATCCTGTGAAATGATAGCGGAGAACGTATGATTCCCCTTCGTCACCAGCCACGGGAATGTTACCACTTGCGAACCGCCGCTTGCATCCACCACAAAGGGCTTCGCGTCGAGCGTTCCCGTTCCGTCTCGTAGCGTCATGGTGCCCGAGAGACGATAATTACTCGAATTGAATACGAGAGTGAAGATAGTGATGGTATCACCCGCAAAGAACGGGTCTTTTGAGAACCATATCTGCTCGCTCGGTAGTCCCGCATGAACGACACGAGCCTCTCCTGTCGCAGGGAGAAGCAGTATCGCAAAGAGTGCGAAGAGTGGAATGGGTCTACCTAACGAAAAGAGTAGTGAGAGAAATTTCATGTTATGACGATCGCCCTCCGGGGAGATCACATGTAGTTCACCAGATCAGTATACCACTGTGCCCGAAGTACATGTCCCATCCAGATGCTTATCATGCCGAAGTTGACCATGATAAGCAGTATGCCGATAACGATCAAAATGAGTCCCGAGATGCGGTTGATGAGCGGCAATATCTTGGTGAGCCTTTCGATATATGAGAATGAACTGCCGTAAAGAAGCGCGACAATGAGGAACGGTATCGCGATGCCGAGTGAATATACCGTGAGCATAAGCGCACCGTAGAGTGCGGTGCCCGAGGTCGCAGCGAGGAGCGATATATATCCGAGTATCGGGCCGAGGCATGTCGGACCGAGACCTATCGCAAACAGTACCCCGAGAAGAAATGCAGACGTAGGATTTCCGGGAGTCATGCTCTTCGGAAGTTTCTTCACCCTGAAAAATTTTGTGAGCAAGTTTGTAACAAAACCTGAAAGCGGGATGATATCAAGCATCGAGAGGCCGAAGAACAGAATGATCACTCCGGAGAGCTGTGAGATGATGACATGGTGGCGCACGTACGCCTTACCAAGGCTGCCGGAAATGACACCGGCAAGGATAAAAATGAGCGAAAATCCGAGCACGAATAAGACGGCATTACGCAGTATGCGCCGCCTTACCGAGCCGCCGCTTTCTTCTGCTTTCACTCCCCCTCCGAGGAAACCGACATAGGCAGGAATGAGAGGCAGCGTGCATGGCGCAAAGAATGTCAGAATGCCGCCGAGCAGCGCCGAAAAAAATGACACTTCGATCATGGACTGATTCTATCACAGGAGATGAGGCAAAAAGAAAGACCGCGCTTTGGGCGCGGTCTTTCTTTTTAAGTCTTTTTTAAGCGATCAGTTCTGTGTTTCACCTTCGCGGCGACCTGCGGGAATGGTCATTGGGAATGCCGCCATACTGAGGGTGCGCGGTTTGTTGAGCATCGGCATCGGAGCTTTTGCAAGCTTGTCCGATTCGTCCATTTTATTCTTGATCGATTCAGCGAGCTGATCTTTCTGCTTCTCCTGCTCAACAAGTACGCCGTAGACATACATCACTTTTTGCACATAACCGTAATCCTCTGCGGAATACTGCGAGAGCCAGCGCTTTGCGCGTGAAGGTCCCATATTATATGCGACGAGTGCTTCTTGAGGCGAGTCAAATCCATATGCACCTTCAAGCTGCTTCAGATACTTCGTGCCCGCAAGGATATTCTGCAAGGGATCGCTCGGATCCTTCACACCAAGTCCCTTTGCGGTCTCGGGCATGAGCTGCATGAGTCCCTGGGCACCCCTGTGACTTGTCGCCTGTACATTACCCTCAGATTCAATGATGATCACCGCAAGGATGAGCTTCTTGTCATAATCATTGAGGAGTGCGGCGATGTCGACCATCTGTCCATACTGCTTATTGGTCTTATCGATGAATGTTGGTGCGTTCTGCTGCAGATAGTTATAACCGGCTGCCGAAACAATAGCAGGATGTGCCAAGAAGCTGAGCGTAGCCAGGAGTGTGAGTGAGGCAATATGTCGGGGGAGGTTTCTCCCCTTCTGTTTACCGATATCTTCTGAGGCTGAGGTGATTTTCATCATAGAGGTGGGATGGTCAAATGTGGATTAGCTGGGATAAACGGTCTTGAACCGAGCTTTAGACTGACGCCTTCCGAATTCGTTTATAATATCACGAATTTGAAATAAAGTCAATGGAACTCTGTGGGATGTTCAAGTACCTGACAATTGTACTGACATGGTACTTCCCCGCAATAGCTTTTGCCCACAAGCAAATTTACGTTGTTATATATAGGTATTTTTGACTATGAAAGGCAGATGAATTTCTGGCTTCTGATTCGTAGTGGGTAAAATAAATTTGACAGTTTGCAAAAAAGTAGTGAAATTGCGTCACATTTGTTGAAGGATATGGTTATTTTCACGATTTACCGCTTTTTTCGATTTCCCACCCCAGATCGGACCCCAAAATTTGAATAGAAAACGCCTTTACATATGGGTATTTTAGTACTATTATCAGCTGGATTGACCACACCCTCAAGGCCACACTATGCAATATCTATCAAGCTTTCTAGTCTATGGACTCCTCTTTTTAACCATGTATTTTGAGGTGTTCATCCTTGTTTCCTACTTTGAGGAGAAGGATGAATTCGTACCCGAAAAAGGAAAGGACCGTGGGCGTATGCCGGGCAAATATCCGAGCGTGACCATCGTTGTCCCTGCCTGGAATGAGGGCAATACCATCACTGGGACCATTGAGTCCCTTCTGGCACTCGACTACCCGAAAGACCGGCTCGAGATCTTCATTGTCGACGATGGTTCGACCGACGACACCCTTCTCTATGCCAAGAAGTTTGAAGGGAACCCTCAGATACGCATCTTCTCAAAGCCGAACGGTGGCAAGTTTACTGCACTTAATTTAGGCATCGCTGAGTGCAAAAACGACCTTATTGGCTGTCTTGATGCCGACTCATTCGTCGACAAAGACGCTCTCAAAGAGATCATCCCCTACTTCGACAACCCGGAGGTGATGGCGGTCACTCCGTCGGTGCAGATCCATAAGCCGGGCAATATTCTCCAGAAACTGCAGGCGACCGAGTACATGATAGGCGAGTTCACCAGAAAGGTGTTCAGCCGATTGAATGGACTCTATGTCACCCCGGGACCATTTTCCATATATAGGCACAAAATTTTTGAAGAAATAGGTAACTTCGTACACGGCTATCAGACCGAGGACATGGAAATGGCGATGCGCCTGCAGGCAAATCGCATGAAGATAGAGAACTCACACACCGCATATGTCTACACGGTCTCCCCTGCGACCCCCAAGGCACTCTACAAGCAGCGTGTGCGCTGGGTCTCCGGATTCCTTAAAAATGCATTCTTTGAATATCGTTTCATGTTCCTCTCACGCAAGTACGGCAACCTCGGCTTCTTGGTGCTGCCGTTCGCATTTGTCTCTATCTTCATCGCACTTTTTTTTACCGCGCTCTATATACGAAGCATTGCACACACGACCCATGAATTGTATTTGAAGTATTCTGCTATCGGATTCCACCCGCACCTGAAGAGCTATACCTTCGACTGGTTTTCGCTCAATCTCGAATTCAGAGATCTCATCGTCTATCTGTTATTTTTTACCGTGCTATTTTTTGTCATCATGGGAGTGCGCATGGCCAAGAAAAAGCTGTCGCTTGATATCCTGTACTTCCTTCTCCTGTACGGATTCATCGCTCCTTTCTGGCTTGCCCGCTCACTCTATAACCTCATCACCGCCAAGGACGCTCATTGGCGCTAGTCGCAAAAGACGACTTTAGTTTCCCTCACTGAGCACCTTTGCGCATATCGCACTGTCGGAGACAAAAAGCGCACAGCTTTGTTTCATCTTGTCTTCTTCGATACCTGAAAACACCGCATACTTGAGCACTCCCTGATAGAACGAGTATTTTTCGTTTGCACTCAGATCACGGGCGAACTGCTCCGACTGTTCGAGATGTTGTGCTTTGAAATGTGTCATCATGGTCAACCCAACACCCTTCAGACAGAATCCCGCGTTCTCATCAGATAATTTACTCTCAGTGCACAGTTTGATAGCGCCCGTGTAATCCTTCTTGTGCATACGCAGATAGCCGAAGGTTGAATAAAGGAAGCAGGCAGGCTTGGTATCGCTTGTCGCGGCGATACACGGCAGAAGAGGTGCACGAGCATCCCATCCGAGTGTACTTATCCCACCCTCATGGTCGCCTCCCCAAAAGAATTCCATCCACACCCCCTCATAGCATCGCACATGGTACCCGGTCTCGGGGAGCGACCTGCAGACTTCAAGCGATGAGGAGGCGTCACGAGCGTATGTGAACATGAGCGCATGTCCGACGCCATGAAAACAACTCGCGCGGTCGCCTGATGGCACCTGCATGCACAGTGTATCAGGATGTACACTGAAATCCGACTGGTGGAGCGATGCCTCTTCGACCACACCGTGAATGTATCCCCCGGCACACACTTCTTCGGCGGAAGAATGCTTGAGTCGCTCCACATCTCCAAAAGTCATTGCCCCGGAGAAGCCGTACAATTCATACGCGCTATGTCCGATATCATGTCCGACTTCATGGCAGTTCAAGGAGAACGGAGTGTCGGAGGCGATAGCATCGAATACTGTATAAATAGAACTTGGCTTACCTGGAACGAGCATCGCAAGGTATCTGTTCCGCACTTTCTCTTGTCCTTCGATAGTCTTTGAGATATCCGGCACCGAATGGAGCGGATCGTATACTTTTATTATTCCATGGTCGGAATGTTGCCCGCGATTGGAATATCCGAATGTACCGACGCGGGTAAAGGTGAAGTCATATGTCCCCTCTTGCGCAAGATATATACCGTCACCCAGCTCCGGATAGTCGGTCCCTGTTGGGTACGGATCTGACACGACCGCAAGCGGAGTTGTGGTCGCACTCAAGAATATCACCCTTGTTCCGACCGGTATCGTGGTCACACTCGGAGTGAACCCACCCTGGCCATAGCGGACAGTAACAGGAGGAAGGGCAACGTGTGCCGGCCTGATGTGAAGAAGTTCACGTACATCAAATAATGCCGGGAAGCAGAGTGAGAGTATGCATACGAACAGAGCCCCAAAAACTATCGACAGCAGGAAGGTCATGAAAAACAATCTTATCCGGTAGAATCGGGAGTTTTTCATTTTTTCTCGACTGAGGGCCGCATATGTACTCATTATAGACCGATACGACTGGCAAAAAAAGTCAAAATGCGCTACAACTCTCTACATGTCGAGCAAAGAACATAAAGAAGTGAATTCAAAGAAATACGTGGTGGTATTTTTCATCACCGCTGCGGTATTTGCCGCGGTGTTCTTTTTGTCGAACTATCTTTACGGCGAGCGCATCAGCCAGGTCAAAAATATCGAGGATAATATCGGCCGCAACATCCTTGAATCCGAAGTGCAGTATGCACTCCTTGCAGACGCTGCATGTGAGACAAGTGATGATGTCAATCCCGCGATGGTAGGCGAGATCAACAGCCTTTCCAACCGCCTCTCATACATGGAAGAGCAGCGTGGTGCGGATGATGCAGAAGTCGTCACCTTGAAGAAGTACTACTCACTCCTCCAGATCAAAGACTATCTCCTCTTGCGTGAGCGCTCCAAGCAGTGCGGTCAGAAACCTTCGACCATTCTTTATTTCTATACCAATATCGGCAGCTGTGATGACTGTAAAAAGCAGGGCTACGCGCTGACCTCGATGCGTGAGGATTATGATCAGCTCCACATCTATGCCTTCGACTATAACCTCGGACTCTCGGTCATCGAAACGCTCAAATCTATTTACAAACTCGACGGTACGAAATTACCTATCCTCGTGATCAACCGCAAACCCTACTACGGATTTATGGCGCGCGCAGAGATAGAAAAGCTGATGCCCGAGCTCGCGACAGCTCGCGCGACAAGCACCAAGGCAACAAGCACTCACACAACCACAGGCTTCTGATCAGGTAATGACAGAAATGACAGTCGTAGAGCTTACGAATACAGTGCGGAGAGTAGGAAGCTCGCAACGAGTGTCGCGAACCACGCAAGTACAGTGAGCTGTGTGATAGTGCCTATGCGGCGCTCGACCTCAGCGAGTGAGCGACCTGCGAATACAAAGCCGGGATTTACCCCACTATGGTATACCCCGACCAGTGCAATGCGCACACCGGGCTTCGGTGACCATGTCACACGTTCTTCCTGATGCAGTTTTACATAGTCAAACACTCCCTTCGGCGGTCGCGGCACTTCACCGTCGAGTACTCCGCTACCGGTAAGCATCTTCCCTTCTTGATCAAAGATAATGACGTACGGCGAAAGACTATTCGCAATATTTACCGGGTGGGGCGCATTGAACGCAGTATAAGGAGCACCTTGTCCGAGTGCATCTGAAACATCGTGTGCTATCTGCACCACTTGTTCATTCGCGCCAAGACGAAGAGTTTGTTGAATGATGAGGAACACAAAAAAGAATACCAGTGTGATTGCAAATCCGAGCGGAATGGATCGTTTGATGGCAGATGCGATATGAGGGCTCCTAATGTTCATGTTGAGAATACTATGTACTGTAATAAAATGAGAGAAGAAGTTATTTTCCTGTCGTGACCAAGAATTCGAAGCGATACTGATCGGGAGTTATCACTACTTTCGAAAATTTTTGCGGACTTACTGAGGCAAACTGAATATGTTTGCTTCCGAACACTGTAGACTCACCGAGCGAAAGTGTGACCTCTTTGGTGTCTCCTTCCTTTTTGATCTGGAGTGTGATGGTCACCGTCCCGGCTTGGATGCAGTTCACATCTTTTGGGCATCTGTTGTCCATGACGAGCGTAAGTGGAGTGATGCGGATGTCGTTGTCGGTAATGCTCTGCGCAAACCCTACCTGAGTCACTTTCTGTCCGGGCGTCGGCTCCGGCTCTGCTGGCGTCGGCGATGCTGTATTTGGACATGCGGCGAATTCACAATTTGGACCGCCACGCGAGACGGCCGATCCGTCAGGACATATGCGCGCTTCCTGTGTACACGCAACGGCACTACCCCGCTCGACGCCCATTTTTGCAAATACATAAATAGCTCCCACAAGAATGATCGGGATGACAATGGCGATGATCAGTACTTTTTTCATGCAGCAATTATAGCACCGCACCCATGAATATGAATATCCACAATGACTTGTGATTATGTTTTTTCGGTATTTCGCGGTACGCTCTATGTCATGGAAGACATGAAAGCCATAAAAGACAGGCAGGAAAATCAGCATCAACATACGCAAAAGGATCCGGGAAGACATTCCAGAGAAGAACTTCTTCTGCGCGCCACCAAAAATGTTGCTGATATCATCGCAAAGGCTATAGAGCACAAGCCTGGAGAAGGAGCACTCGTGATATACGATACAGAAAATGATCTGACCAATATCCTCACTGAGGCATATCGCGCGGCGCTCCCTGAGGCTACATTCCTTGATTTTAGTACCATGAAGAGCAAGGAAGAGACCATTGCCGCCATCGATAGCATGAAAGCGGGAGACCTTGTGGTACTCATTCAGACCTCTAATTTCAGACTCGACGATTTTCGCATCCGACTGCACCTTTTCAAGCAAAAGTTCAAAGTCATCGAACACAATCACCTCTACCGCAATAGTAGAGAGGTGTGGGACGTGTACATTGACGCACTCGCGTATGACCCCGACTGGTACCGCGGACTTGGGAGACGCCTCCAAGGAAAACTTGCGACTACGGACACGCTTGTCATCTCCGGCATGGATAGCACTCTCACTGTCACCGGCGGACTCGAGTCCCCAAAACCTAATCTCGGCGATTATACCGGCATGGAGAATATCGGCGGCACCTTCCCTATCGGTGAAGTATTCACCGAGAGTCTCGACTTCTCAAAAATGAACGGTTCGTTTTATGTCTACGCGTTCGCAGGAAGCGACTTCAGTGTGAATATGCATGAGCCGTTCCGTGTGGATGTACAAGAAGGAGTTGTGGTTTCATGGGCAGATAATGCGCCGGAGAATTTCGGGGCGATCGTGAGTGAGATCAGGACCAATGAGCGCCCTATCATCCGCGAGATAGGATTCGGACTCAATCGCGCTATTACAAAAGAGCGTTATCCGGAAGATGTGACCGCATTCGAACGTATTCTTGGTATGCATCTTTCAATGGGAGAAAAGCACAGCGTATACAAAAAAGAAGGCATCACGACCCACAAGGCACGCTACCACGTCGACCTATTCCCGGTCGTAGAGAAGACAACCGCAGATGGTACGACCATCTTCGAGAACGGAGTCTACAAAGTCTAGTAAGGTTTAGTGTGGAGGACCACCTGCGGGCATGCATGCGAGCGACGAATTCGGAGGCGTACCGCATGTGCCCGAGATACTGTCACCTCTTTGACTTGTAAAAGAACACGAGGCCCCGGTTGTTTTGCCGGTACATGCACTTATGGCCTCTTGCGGGGGTGTTTGACCTCCTCCTGAAGACGCCGCTCCCTGAGTCGTTTTTGAGCCTCCTGCGGCACTTCCCGGGCTCACGGTGACAGGTTTTCCTCTGAAGCACGATATCGAATACGGGAAGTCCTCCGTCATCACATAATGATAGGTCAGCACACTTTTACCATCCTTCATGACATTTGAAGTGATGCCATGGCAGACATCGAGGTCTGCGGTGGTGAGATATTTATTTTTTGCGACCGTGGGTCCGGTGATGGGAAATCCGTCGAGCGCGTACCCAAGGATCGTGGTAATGCTTTTGTCTTTGAAACAGTTGCTCATACTATGATAGTGGTACTCACCGCTCTCTTGCGGATGCCCGCTACATGAATCTTGCATCTCATGTGCTGCCGCGTCTCGCAGTCCCGCATCGAAGCCGTTGAATAATGGCACACCGGTCAGCATGACTCCGACTTCTCCCCCTCCGGTACAAGTCGGAGTATCTGAATACACCGGATTCGCGGCAATGTTCACTGAGAGCGTATGAGTTTTTATTGAATTAGGATTGCGGTCCACTTGATACGCGGGGTCAGTCGATGCGATAGGAAAATTGCCTGTCGTATGTCCGACCGGAAGTCCATTTCCGGAAAGCTCACGCAGTGATCCCATCAGCTTCTCTGCGAATGTCGCAGTAGGCCACGAGACACTCCCTTCGACCGCAGTTTTTTCGAGAATGTTCCAGGTGCTGCCGTGTATCCAGCTACCGTTCGCTTGTGCCCCAAAATTATCTGAATGTGCATTGCACAGATAGATGTAGCCTTTCTTCGGTGCTGAGGTGACATATTTATTATCACCAAGCGGAAGCTCACCGCTGGCATAGGTATCTCCCGCCATCGCAAGTAATTGATCGAATGAGACTGCACGTAGTTCCTCCGCAGTCTTCACTGTCGTAGTTGTTTTTTGCTGAGCAGGGAGAATAGATATCGCAGGTGTCGTCGTAGCGAGAGGTGGTGTGGTTGTCGCAGGCGTGCTTACTTCAGGCACGCTTGGTGTGCTTATCACTGTTGTCGTCGAGATCTCGGTGGGGAGAAGTTTCATTCCAAACCCCGAAGACACAGAAGATACGTGCGAGCCCTCTTGTGCCGGCACACTCGGCTTTGCACCCTCGACAGCCCACAAGATCGCCAGGCCGGAAATTATTATGAGTGAAACGATACCTATGACGAGTGTGTTTTTCATGAGCGTTACAAACAACAGTATATCGTACAGGACTCTATGTTTGGAAGAGTTACTCACTCGATACGCAAAAGGACCCGTGTCGTGCGGGTCCTTTTGCTGGAGTTTGGAGCTTTTTAACTTTAATTTTGGAGAAACAAAGAACTGAGAAAGAACTATTTTGGTGACTCATGGAGTGACTATCTGGATAGTCCATCCATGATGTCGGTCGCAGTGACTGATGTACCTGATATAGAACCCCTGACTCCTACTTCATCACCCACTACCAGGTCGGAGGTAGTGATAGTTTGAAGTTTGGAGAGTTTGGCACTGGCTGCATCGACAGTATAGGTCGTACCGTCGGCTGCAGTTATGGTCACAGTAGTGCCTGAGACGGCACTTACTTTCCCAGACAGACCCGGGCCACGATGTCCGCCGAACCCACTCTGCTTATTTTCACTTTTGTCTCCCACGGGAGCTGCATCGGGAATTGTAAGCGAGATGCCGTCCATTGCGAAAGTTGCCGTGACCGAACTGCCTGAGATTTGACCGCGTACACCGATGGTGTCGCCTATGTTGATATCTGTTGCAGTAATGGTCGTGGGCGCTGTGCCACCGACATTCTTCGTAATTTTCGCACTCGTGAGGTCGACGGAATAATCCGAACCGCTCCTATCTTTGACCGTGATACTCATCCCGTTCACCAGAGTGACGGTACCGATGATCCCGGGCGGCCCTCGGCGGCCTAACCCCATACCCTTACCGGCGTTTTGTGTTGTTGGCACAGTGTTTGCCGGGGCGGTCGCTGCACTGGCTATTGCCGCAGCTCCTGCACCCGCACCGAGCGTCGCAATTCCGAGAAACGTAACGATTGTCTTGTTAAGATTTTTCTTCTTTGTCATAACGGTTCGCTTAGTTGTTAATACGCCGGCGTGAGCTTTGGCTCCATAAAGGAACGGCTCACATCAACTACTACGACGCTCCGAACTATTTATTTCATTTGATCACTTTGTATAAAACAACAGACGCACCAAAAACCTCCTGCAGCGCGTATATATCTTTATAAGAGACCTTGTATACCCCAAATAGTGAAATAATTTCGCTGTTCGAGTGTAGTAATATGTGTCGAGATATCAATCATGGATGAGCGAACAGATGAACAGGTAGCGATGGCCGTACAAAGCGGCGATATCGAGGCATTCGGCGTCATTGTCGAACGCTTTTCCCCTAAACTCGCCCGTTACGCCAAGAAATTCCTTTTTGACAAGACCGATGCGGAGGATCTCCTCCAAGACGTGTTCCTCAAATCGTTCGAGAACATCCGCTCCTTCGATAAGGAACGGAAATTTTCGCCTTGGATATACCGCATTGCGCACAATGAATTCGTTACCGCACTCAAGAAACGGCGCAGGATATCCCTCTCGTTCCTCGATCCTGACACTATTTTCCCGACCATCGCCGCTCCTGAGACCGCAGATGCGGACGCACTGCGGGCAGAGTCAAAAGAGATGATAGATAAATACCTCTCGAAGCTCGATGCAAAGTACCGCGAACCCATCTACCTCTACTTCTATGATGAATTCGCATATAACGAGATAGCTGACATCCTCAAGATACCGATAGCGACCGTGGGAGTGAGGATATCGAGAGGCAAGAAGCTCGTGCGCGAGATGATGGAAAAGGAAGACAAGGAACAGTCAGAAAAAGAGCGAACGCAGAAGATGAGTGAGATAAAGACAGCAACATGACACAGACACCCAACCAACAACCGACAAGTGAAAGCATCCTCGCTGAGATCCGCGCGAGGGGTATGCATATGCGCCCCAAGTGGCACTTTTCACTCGGGACCACGCTTTCGATACTTGCTGCTATCTGTGTTTTCCTTGCGGCGATCTACCTCACCAGTCTCGTGATCTTTGAAGTACGCCAGTCCGGACTCACATTCGCTCCGCGCTTCGGATATCGCGGATGGAGCGAATTTCTCCTGTCCTTCCCGTGGCTCCTCGTGATCGGATCACTAGTATTTCTTGCAGTCCTCGAAGAGCTCCTGCGCCGCTATCGCTTCGTCTACAAGCGACCGCTCCTCTACAGCATGAGCGCACTTGTCGTCATCCTCACACTTGCTTCGGTCATCGCAGATCTCGACGACATTCACCCTCAGATACGCAGCTTCTCCAACTCACACGGCATTCCCATCTATGATACGTTCGCACAGCCACCGTTCGGAAGACCGTCGCATTTTTTTCGCGGTCAGATCATCCGCACCGCATCAGGCACCATGACTATTTTGAGACAAGACGGAGGACCGGTACATATCGACATCGAGACAACCATGCCGGATAACGATAGTTCGACTGACTCCCCGGTCGTGATATTCGGCGAAAGTATCAATGGCGAATTTCATGCCTATGGTGTGAGCCACGAACCGGCACCTGCAAACTGATAGGACCCTCACTTTGTTTGACAAACATTTGTAGTAATGTCACCATGATTTGAGTCAACCCGAAGGAGACAACCGTGCGAGAAGTGAAAAACCCGCCTATCACCGACATGTTCATCCTGCTCGATTCCCTGATCCCTGAAGACCCGTCCGTGGGTAGGATCGCTGCATCACTGTTCTCCAGCAAACCAGAGGACTCCTACGTCACCGAGTCATTCGATGACGGCGACGGCAATGAGGTCGTGACCGAGCAAACACCGGTCGCACCCGAGCTGTTCAAGGAAGCTGTCGGCAAAAAGTACCTGCGGCGTCAACCGAAGCCGAGAGGATGCAAGTCACTTGCTTACGTTCTGTCACCGAATGGAGTGGAGTTTCTCGACTCAATCCGCAATGACGGATTCAATCCGTTGCACTGAAGCCTGACGTCGGCATACGTGCTACTCAAGAAGCCATCTGATGATGGCTTCGTTTTTTTATAGATCAATTACGATGCGTACAATGTCAGTATCAAACACACCCTCTTTTTTTCTTATCTCCAACTTTATCGGCAAAATATAGGTCCCGTCTTTGACCGGGAACATCGAAGTGGTCCACTTGCTCTTGCCGAGTCGCACTTCTACTTTGACTGCTCCCCAACCGCGTCGCAGTTTCCCTTCTTGATGTTTTTTTACCTTGAGGCCGTCCATCTTACTTATCGTCACAAAATGCCAGGTGCCTCCACCCGGATATATCCAGACTTTCGCTTTGAATGCGATTTTCATTGCTCCCTCTATTAAAAAAGGTACGGAATAAGCGCTTTTGTCCGAGTCATGTATCCGGGATATTCTTCGGGAAAATGTGCGATCATCATCGCTTCTTCGCGCCTGATGCGCATAGTGAATACCGTAAAAAGAAATACGAGTGCGAGAAAGCTCGCGAATGTGCCGATGGTGAGAGCGGTACCGACGGCCGCAGTGAGAAATCCTGCATAGATAGGATGGCGCACATACGCATACGGTCCGCTTTCGACGAGCTTATGATCTTTCTTGATGGTGACCACTGCCCCGCTCCAGTTTTTACCAAGTGCGAATCTTGCCCAAATAGCGAACACAACACCCGAGAGTGCGAGAATGTCTCCAAGCAAATTACTCTGGACCTGCGGATGCATGACAAAAGAAGAGAGTCCCCATGGCAGTGGTTGCTGATCGAACATCAGCCCAAAACCAATACTCATGAACACGAACACTACTACCTGCTCGCCCTTATGTGAGACGGAAGCAGTTTTCTTATTACCAAATGCCTCAGCCACCCAAATGATGATGAGTACCGCCCATGCGATATATGCGAGTTCAGTGTAAGGAGAAATAGACATCATAGTGATGAGGCTATTATACAGCAAAAACTTTCTTGCTAGCCGTTACGAGGTAGCCACTCGAATACTTTCTTGCGATGTTGGTCGAGGGTCCAGGCGTCACCTTTCTTAAAGAGTGCGGGATGGAGCTCCTTGAAGCGTAAGAGTAATGCGGTGGTAACGCGTGGGAAGCTTTCCGGCATATTCTTGTTATAGGATGCCAAAAACTCCGCAAGCGATATTTCCAGGAGGCTTGAGTGGGTTTCCTTCTCAGGTTTCTTGAGGGTATTCATATGCATTGACAATACCACAGATTGCTAAATTTAGCAACGTTTCAGTAATTTTCTCCTCCTTGGGCACCTGTCAGTTGAGTACCTGAAGTAGTGCCATGAGCGCCGACTTTTCTGTTGCCAGATTTGGGCTGACTGCTCTTAGTTCTCGAAGTACGGTGTCTATCTTCTTGTCTATTTTGGTCCATTCGGGGCCATTCTTCGCTTTCAGTACCGGATCTGCCTGGTCCCATGCATATTCAAGGTCACTAATGCGGGTCGTGGCACCGGACTGATCTCCCGCTGAGAGTTTATCAAGTGTGTCTTGTGTAATGGTGCGAAATAACGAAAGGTCGCCAAGTGGCGAAGCGAATGTCGACTGCGTTGTAGTTCCCAGTGTTCCATTTGTCGTCACAACTGTAGGAGTTGAGATTTCCGCTTGGATTTTGGCGTGTAAGATATTGTATCCAGTTCCACCGACGACAAGAAAGAGTGCGAGCACAACTGCGGTCTGCCATAATCCACCCTTCTCTCGTGACTCGTCAGTATGTTTAGCAGCGGCAGCTGTAATAACGTCTCGTTTTGTGAGCGAAAGATAGGTCACAATTGCAAGAATACCTCCGACGAAGATGAAACTCGTCAGCGATGCTCCAAGACCCAATCCTCCATGAGTTTTCGGCTGAGAGAGAAAGTCACCTATCGAAGCTCCGAGCGGACGTGTCATGATATAAATGATCCAAAATGAAAGAATCGAATTCATTTTGCTTCTCCAGAGGACTGCAGTTATCGCAATGATGCCTGCAACAAGTACTCCCGTGAGGAGATACCCGAGTCCGAGGCCCTCTGCAAAAAGGTCGCCGGACGCCGTGCCAAGTGCAAAAGTGAAAAGTATCGTAAGCCAATAGAATGCTTCTCGGCGCCGGGTGAATATCGAGTGGATAGACAGCGTCTTTTCACTCACATACCAGAGCAAGAATGTAAGACCAAGCAGCGTCGCAAAGATGGTCGTACTTGCCTCAAGCGGAAGCCCTGCCTTGTCGGTCAGGTTGTCGGTCACAAGTGTTCCAAATACACTGACGAGCCCGACCGTCAGCCAGTAGATACTTGGAATATACTTATTCGCTTTGAATTGAAAGATCATCACGACAGCAAGCAGTACACCGGTCACGATCGATGTGACCGTAAGACCGGCATTTAAATTGACGTTCAAGAAATCCGCGGCGGTCTCCCCTACCGTCGTACACAAGATCTTGATGATCCAGAAATACAATGTGATCTCGGGAACCTTGCTGAGTATTCTTGTAACGGTGCTGTCAGATGTCATATTTCTATTGATAAGACGTAATAATAGGCAGATAACGGATCAGCCAAGCGGACGCGCTAATGACCAGTTATTTGTTATTACGTTAACATGAAGCAATATATGACACAAAAAACTATTCAGGTTGGGATGCTTGCTCTGGGACTGGTGCTTGGGGGTGTCGGGATGCTCGCACACTATGCCTCCGCCGATGCTACGAACACAGATCCTATAGGAAGTTCAGCATCGGCTATCGACGCAACTAAAGCAGGCGTCACCGAAGAAAATGACGCAGCAGAAAAAGCTGCTGAAAGAGCGATGACACCCGCACAGAAAGCTGCGAAGGAAGCCACTGAATCTGCAGGTGGTGACGGAGACGGCACGAACATGAATGATGGCAAGGATGGTGCTGAGATGAATGACGCACGCGAGTCTACCCTTACTCCTGCAGAGAAAGCCGCTCATGATGCAAGTGAAGCAGCAGAAGGACATGACGGTGGATCAGAAGAAGCGAACGACTAGCACTGATCGTACAAAACATACACACACTCGTCTTCATCGGCGAGTGTGTTAGCATACACACCATGCAAGAGTACTCCGATAACGAATTAGTTGATTTGACTCTTGATGTCAGTAAAGAGTATTTTACCAAGCTTGTCACACGTTATTATCCTAAACTTTCAAGATACCTGGATCGCTTATTGAACGGGAATGTCCATGACGTTGAGGAATGTTTATCTGAAACATTCATGAGGGCGTATGTACACCTTGCGACCTATTCAACCAACCTCTCTTTCTCGGCATGGATCTACCGAATAGCTCATAATCAAGCAATAGATCTGATGCGTAAGAAAACCCGGACTCAGACGATCGAGATCGAGGAGTATCACGCGTCGTTTGATCCGACAAAACAATATGAAGAAAAAGACTATGTTGAACACATACTCAGCTATCTTGATATTGAGGAACGTAATCTTCTGACACTTTTTTACCTTGAAGAACTTTCACTTGATGAAATGTCTGCTATGTTAAAGATACGCCCGAATACTCTTGCGGTCAGGATCAAACGTATCAGGGAACGTATTCGCAAACAGTATCCTCAAGAATAATATGAAAAAAGAACACCGCGACGATCAGCTATTGGATAAGATCACCGAAAACATCAGGGCTACTGCACCGCGCGGTCGCTGGTACGGAAGAGCCATGACTGCGACAAAAGTGTGCCTTGTGTTGCTGTTCTTCTTCACGGCCACACTTGCAATGAGTTTTTTTCTTTATGATTTCGGTGAGAAAAAAAGCATGTTTGAATTCACCAATAGTCCTTTTGTCGAAAATATGACAAATTTTCTATTCGAATTTTTAGTCATATCTCTTGTCGGAATAGGTGGAATTTACACAGTCTATCGTCAGACCGACTGGCCGCTCGTGAAGGAGCGTCTCTGGCTTTTTGTCGGACTATTCGCCACTGTTGCAGGGATATCTGTAGGACTAGTGATCTTTTCTGAAAGCACTATCGATCCATGGGGTGATTTTATAGGAGAAACGACACACAGTATCACCCATATGCTACCCATACGCTCAGGTATTGAAGAAGGGATAGAAAATGATATGAATGAAAACTTTTATTTTTCTGGAACTATCATCACTTCAACGACCAGTGAAGACGACACGATAATAACGATCCAAAATGACTCATCGGCGAAAGTATTCAGAATATCTGATAGTACAGGAATCTTCACGCCAGGAATGAATGTCATTGTGCATTATGTGGACGAACAAGACGGAAGCGAACCACTGATCAAAGAGATCAAAAGACTTTGAGAGCACGGTGCATAGTGGATGATACCGACTAGCTCGAGCGCTTGCCGTGGAGCAGCATGTCGAGCGCATTCTCCATGGAGCCGGCGCGTGTGATGGCGCTACCGTTTACGAAAAATATCTCATCAGCTCCGCGGATGGTGTTCAGTCGATGAGCAATGATCACTCTGGTCGTACTTTTGGGTAGCTTCTCGACTATGTGTTCAAGCTGCTGTTCGGTCACCGTGTCGATGTTCGCGGTCGCTTCGTCGAGTATGAGCAGCTCCGGTTCGCGCAGCACCGCACGCATGAACGCGATAATCTGCTTTTGACCGAGGCTGATGACATCCCCGCTAAGTGAGACTTTGGTCTCTATTCCCTTCTCAAAACGCGAGAGTAGGTCCGCGAGTCCGGTCGTTTCAAGGTGCTTCACAAACTCTTCGCTCGTGTATGTCTTATACTTCTCATTCGCATACAAGATGTTTTCGCGTACCGTACCGGTGAAGAGATATGGTTCCTGAAGGATGAATCCTACCTTATGTACCCTCTCCTCCGGAGTATAGGCTCTGATGTCACGACCATTGAGAAGTACCGTGCCCTCGGTCGGATCGTAGAGACGCGCCATAAGTGATGCGGTCGTGGTCTTGCCTCCCCCGGTAGGGCCCACGAGCGCGTAGGTCTTGCCTTTTTCGAGTGCAAAAGATGCATGGGTAAGCACTTGTCTACCGTCGGTGTAGTGGAATGACACATCACGAAATTCAAGTACAGCTGATGCATCTTTTATTTCAGCAGAAACGACCGTTTCCATATTCGAATTGAGTGCCAAGACTTCGGAGATACGATCAAGGGCCGCCAGTGCCTGCTGGAAGGACGACCAGACACTCGCGAGTTGCCTTAGCGGGAAGTAGAAGCTATTCACATACAGCAGAAATCCGATCAGGAGTCCTACGCTAAAGCTACCCGCAGTGATCATGTGGATGCCGTAGTAGAGGACCGCGAGCTGCGCTAGTCCTGCCGCCAGCGTATAGAGCGGTGTAAAAATATTATTGGCAACACCTGCACTGATAGCAGCCGTGAAGTTCTTCTGGTTCGCTTCGCTGAATTTGTCGCGGAAATAGTCGAGACGGTTGAACACCACGATGACCTTGAAGTTACTGATACTCTCTTGTATCTCACCGCTCATACCGCCGAGGCTCTGCAGGCTTTTGAAGTTCACACTCTTCACCCAAGGTGAAATGAGCCGGGTGACGATAAGCACGAGTAGCGCCGGCAACAGCGCCAAGAGTCCAAGCTTCCAATTGATAGCGACAAGGAAGATGCCCGCACCCACTATCATGAACAAATTGCCGATGAACTGCATCAGGGCCTGCGCGAAGAATTGATTGAGCTTATCGGTGTCATTATTGATGCGCGAGATAAGATCGCCTGACTTATTTTGATTGAAGAATGCAACTGGGAGTGACTGCAATTTATTGAACAGCCCGTTACGCATGTTGAAGAGCACGCGTCTACCGATGCCGCCCATGGTGATGGTCTGTTTATAGCTCGCATAGAGACCGACCAGATATATCGCAAGCAGGAGGAGTGCCCACATGAGGACCCCGTGCATATCTTTCCCTCCTACCGAGACATCGACCGCATGCGCGATGATGATTGGTCCGACGAGTGAGGCGAGCGAGTTCACCAAGATGCCCGCGAGCGCAACGGCTCCGTTTCTGCCTTCCCCTGGCATGAACGGCAAGACGCGCGCGATCCCGGAGAGCATCCCGCTTTTTGCTTGTGTGTTTGAAGTTGTATTCAGTTCATAGTTCATGGCGCTTCATAATTCTCAGTACTTTGCTGTGAATCGTAGATCTGCACATACTCTGGGACAGACTCCATTAGCTCTTTGTGTGTGCCTACTCCGAGTACTTCCCCTTCGACCAAAAGTATCACTTGGTCATAGTCTTCGATCGGAGCTATTTTTTGGGTCACCGAGACGAGGGTCAGCCCCGGATAATTCTTCGTGACATTGGCCAAGATCTTTTTCTCGGTCGCATTGTCGACACGTGCAGTGAAATCGTCGAGGTAGAGTATCTTCGGATCGAGCGCCAAGGCACGCGCGAGCATGATGCGTTGCTTCTGTCCGCCAGAAAGGCTGGTGCCGCGCTCGGAGACAAGTGTGTCCAGTCCCCCAGGAAGCTCTTTGATGAAATCAGTGAGTTCGGCGGTAGCGATCGCCTTCTCGAGACTCTGGTCTTCTACTTCGTTATTAAATGCGATATTTTCGCGTAGGGAGAGATTGAACATGATGCTGTCCTGAAATACGATACCGCTCTGGCTGTGCAGGGTTTCTTTTTTGTATGCTGCGACGGGCTTGCCGTCGTAGCGCACGGTTCCTTCGGTTATCTTCACGAGTCCGCACATCGCGTACAGGAGCTGGGTCTTCCCTGCTGCGGTCGGACCGATGATCGCTGTCTTCGTCCCGGCCTTCACTTCGAAAGAAATATTTTTGAGCGCTGCGCGTTCCCCGAACACGAGCGAAACACCTTCGACTGACACATCGCCGCGGATAGCGCCGGTGAGTGTCCCGCTTTCTTTGCTCTCTGTCGATGAAAGCACTTCTCGTATGCGTGTATACGACGCCTGCGCCTGGGCAATGACATTACTCATGAAGCCGATGAGGATGATGGGAAACACCAGTATGGCGAGATAGCTGTTGAACGCACTGAATCCGCCGAGGGTCATGCTGTCATTTATCACAAAATGTCCGCCGAGTGTGAGGATGATGAGTGTCGCCAGGTTGGTAGTGAACATGATGACCGGGATGAGTGTCGCGAAAAGTCGCAGAATGCTCATACTGATGCTCTTCGCCTCGCTGTTGGCGTCGATGAACTTTTGATATTCATACTGCTGCGAATTGAGTAGCCGAATGAGTGCCGCCCCGAGAATGCTTTCGTTTATCACTTTATTGAGCCAGTCAATCGCTTCCTGTGCTCGCTTGAACAACTTGCGCACCTTACCGAGGACAACAAAGAACGTGATGCCAATGACCGGTACGATGACAAGCACAGCGAGCGCGAGCCTCCAGTCGATCATGAGGAGCAGCACACTTGCGCCGATGATGAGGAAGACAGATGAGATGAGTGAAGCGATGGCTTGCGAAACGAAATTCTTCACCGCGTCGATGTCGGAGGTGAGATTGGTCAGCAGTTTTGAAGGTGTGACTTCTTCGATATATGCATACTCCTTGAGCGATAGCTTCGCGATGAACCTATCACGCAGGTCGCGTGCCACCTTCTCGGACGCATAGGTCTGCACGATATTCTGCAGGTATGAAAAGAAGAAGACCCCAAGCGCTATCAGTAGGAATTGTATCGATGTAGCGGTCAGATCGAAGTCACCGGCAGAAAAATTATCAATTGCCCGCGCCACTATCTTTGGCATCACCAAGTTGAGTGCATTGCCGAGCACCGTGAAGATGACCAAAGCGAAAACAAGTCCCTTGTATGCACCAAGGATACTGAAGAGTCCCTCCTCCCGCGGCGTAGATTTTGTGTCCGTTTGTTTTTCCATTTATTGTACGACCACGAGTGTCCGGCGAATACTATCGAACTCTGAGATGAGCGCTGCTTTGTCGAATTCTCTTACGTCTCCCGGAGCGTAGTTCTCTATCGCACCGTAGTGAATGAAATAGCGCAGCGCAATACAAGGATTTGTTCCAGGAAGTGTGTACACCTTCTCTTCATAACGATTCCCTGCTCCGGCATCATTCGTTGATGCCACCGAGTACGTCATATCTCCATCACTCATCTCGACCGACTTCACGCCTTCTGGCACGAACAGCTTCGCGTCGCATTCACTCGTGCTGTCATGAGTATCATTAGCAGAGAGGAATTCAATACTGATCTTTGAATCTGTCGAAAGATTGGTGCCGGAAGCTATCCGTGCGGGAATAGTGAAGCTGACACCACTGATTTCTTTGCCGGGTCCAAGAGCCTGATACTTGTACGATTCATTGACCGTATAGTCTTTTGGATAGCGTAAGGTGATCCCCTCTTTCCCATTGTGATACACCGTCCCCATATTGGGGTTGGCCACTACTTCGATACAATGAGTATAATTTTTCTCTTTGCCACCCTCGAGCACCATCGCACCGCGTCCCTTACTCCAGAACACCAGCGACTCATCGGCATTCGCATAGCGTCCGCCATCGGCAGAAATGGTCTGCGGAAGATGTATTGACGATGCACCAGAAAGCGAGACCTCTGCCCAGCCGGAGGGCTTTGGCATTTCGCCTGTGACCACTTTTTCACTGCTCGTTCCTTCATAAAAAGATGCGTCGATAGTTTTTTGAAGATCGCACATATACATATAATGGACCGTGGCTGTCGGCACTGGTGTCGCTACATCAGATACAGGAGCAGTTTCTTCCTTAGGCTCCATATACATAGCGAGTGAAAGAAGTGCGAGTACGGCCAAAATAATCAGAAATGTGGCTATTGCTAAGGCTTTTGAGGTTTTCATAATGTAATTATATCACTTTATAATAGCGTTTTACTTCGTCAAACGAGGAAGAAGTGGAAATGTCCTCATTCCAACTTCGACCGAGTGCCGACGAAGCAAAGGATGGATTGTATCCTTTACTAACACTGCTATAGTTTTTTTGTGACGTCAAAGTTATCCCCGGTATGCCTTCTCAAGGTCAGCGATGACGATCTTTTTCATCTGCATCATTGCCGCCTGCACGCGTCCAGCCTTCACCCTATCTGGGTCTCCCATCAACCGATGTAGCGCGGTCGGTACTACCTGCCAAGTGACTCCGAACTTATCTGTGAGCCAGCCACATTGCTCTGCCTCTTTCACTGAAGAAAGTTTCTCCCAGTAGTGATCGACTTCTTTCTGATCTTCGCAACTGATCACAAATGATATAGCCGCATTGATCTTTTGGTACGGACCCGCGGCCATGAGTGTGAATTCCTGACCCAAGAGGCTGATGCCCATGATCTCGACCGTGCCGGAAGGTGTCCCCTCCATTATTTGCGACGATGTGATCTTTGCATTCGGACCGAACACTTCGACATAGAATTCTGCAGCTTCTTTCGCGCTTTTTTCAAACCAGAGGAATGGTGCTATTTTTTGCATAGTGGTATTTAGGTTTTTTAAAGCTTCTCCTTTACAGTTTCATCATGGCCTCCGCGAATTCTTCATCGGTCGCTTCCACTCCTTCAAGTTCAGCGAACGGATGATGCTGCCAATAGATCAGCGACTTCATGTTCTTGCGGGTCAGCTTTTCTGCAAGTATATTGTCTCCCTGCGTGACTTCAGCGGCAAAAAAGAGCACACCGCCATCGAAGATCTCTTTCGAGCTTTTTAATTTTCCGTCCTGTACGTCGAATTTACATACCGGTCCGTCCGGCAATTCGAGCCCGATGTCACTTACGTGATCCCCCTCGAACGGCATTCCGCAGGTGATACATGATCTCATAGACGGCATGTTTATGGCTAATCGACCTATTGTACTCTTTTCTTAGGTGAGGGAAAGACGAAGTAATACGCGCTTAACTATAGATTTCCCAGGTGCGTATGTTTGAACGAATCAGTGTATTTGAGCCCATACCCCATGAAACGATCGAATGTCGAGTGCGCAATGAGTATGACGCCCGCAAGAGTGGCGAAGTTCGAGCCAAGATATATCCCCGCAAGATAGACGATGATACCCGTCGTAAGTGTGTGGATGATGTTGTAGGTAAATGCACCGATGCGCGTGTCGAAAAGATATCCGACCATGCTGACATCCGGGATAAGGAAGAGCAGTGGGTACCACCACCACGGATATGGCAAGAGCGAAAAAAGGAATATCGAAAAGACGAACAGCGCGACGAATTCGAGTGTGAGTATGCGTTTCATGTTGGACTACTTTTTATGTGGACTATGCACGTCGAATTTCCCGCCTACGGAAGTCTTTTGAGAGTTTTTTATCCGTGTGGTGAGTTCGGTGAGTTGTGCGCGATCCGCCATGGGACCTCCTGCCGAAGAAAGCCATCCCTCGTATGTTTCAAACCAATGCTCGGCATCTGAAAACATCTGCTTCCACTCCCCTTTCTTCATGTGTTCTGTTCCATGCATCGGAATAAGTTTTATATGCGCATGGTCGATCCCTGTGCCTTCCATAATAAGACCTACTCTTCCGACCGACTCATAAAAGTTTTTTAGTACTTCTGATACGTTCTTCGCGGCAACAATAAAGTCTCGCAGTGCTTCATCCGGCATGCCTAAGATATCGCTACCGTAATGCTGCTTAGGGACAACCAGTGTGAAGCCTGGAGTATTGGGGTCGATCGAAAGAAATGCGGCGTGCTTTGTGTCCTCCCAGAGGATCACATTGGGGTCATTTTTGCGGATAATATCGCAAAAAATGCACGTACCGTCTTTCATTGTCGCATCATATAGAGCCATAGAGATATTATATCTTAAGTTGCATAGACCAAGCACTCTCTCACTGTTCACCGCTAGGGATATGGATGTTCGGGACTACGCAAAGTACATCTTACGAGAAGCTACTGACCTTGAAAGCGAGATCTACTTACTTGTTGAAACATAAAATATTTCTAAATCAAAAGGAAATTTACCTAGCAGATAATCAGTGACTCTGATTATCGTGATTGATGGTTTTTTGACTTTTCACCACCATAAGTACTGAAATGAGTGTGGTGATAGGCACCGCAAGCACGAGTCCGATCGACCCGATCATAATGCGAATGATCTCGGTGGCAAATATCTCTTGATTCAGTGTGATATGCCAATCTGCTTGCGAAGTGTAGTACAAGAGGAGTAGCGGGAGTGACGCACCGACATACGCGATGGCAAGTGTATTCACCAGTGCACCAATGTGTTCGCGACCGATGCGCAACGCGCGGGTAAAGACGGTTCTTCGAGAATAGTGCACTCCCGCGTGATGAAGTTCCTCGACTGCGATCGCCTGACCGATCGATACGTCATAAAGCACGCCGAGAAGTCCTATCATGATGCCGCCAAGGAGAAGTCCTCCGAAATTCACCGCACCATGCGTATTGAAGTTCAGATATACCGCTTCTTCCGTATTGAATCCGGTAAGTCGAGTGAATTTCACCGCAGCGTACGCTAATGCTCCGGTGAAGATGATGGTCGTGATCATCCCCGCGACTGCTGATGTAGTGGTGCGACTGAACCCATGGGTGATATATGAACCGACAATAATGATGAGCGATGAGACTCCGATAGATACGAGTACCGGCGGATAGCCCCCAATAATCGCTGGCAAGAGCACATACAAAATAATGAATAAGCTACCAATGAGCGAGAGGAGTCCGCGTATCCCCTGCTTGCCGCCAAAGACGATGACACAGAGCACGAAGAGTCCGACAAAGAAATATATGGCGGCCAAACGATACGGTTCTGACACATTATATTCATCTCTTCCGTCGAGACTATTCGTCACATGATTCATATAAAACACTTCACCCTTTTGCAGATTGATGTAATCATTTTCAACAATGACGATCGTCCCTTGTTCTGTCCCTTCGAGTATCTTTGCGCTGATCGTTTGATTGATCGCAGGCACGTCAGTACCAGGAACTGTCGTTGTTGATTGTGCGGTGATCTCAATCACTTCCGCCTTTACTGTAGTGATCTTATCGGGGACAAGTTCTTGTGCGGAAACGGTATGGCAAAACAACAAACCTCCCGTAAGTATAGAAAGGAAATATAGAAAAAAGACTTTTTGCTTTCTCATGATGTGATTATAGCAAACAATATGGCTTGAGGACCTTGTTTTATGAATCTTGTTTCTTGGTCAAAAGAAATACCGATAAAAGAGTAGTGATAGGCACCGCAAGTATCAGACCGATACTCTCGATCATAACGCGGATGATCTCTGTCGAAAATCCTTCCTGATTGATCAGCGGGTGTGCGGCATAGAAGAAGCTTGAAGACGTATAGTATAAAAGGAGAAGCGGTAATGCGGATGCCACATAGAGGATCGCGAGAATATTGATGAGTGTGCCGATATGCTCCCGTCCGATCCTTATCCCTCTCTCATAAATAATTCTTCTTGAGCACAGCGGATCCATCCTGATAAGTTCTTCTACTGCGACCGCTTGCCCCACGGCGATATCGATAAGTACTCCCAAGATACCAACGAGGATCGCGCCAAAGAGCAGACTCTGAAAATCGTAGTTGGTATATATTCCTGATTCGTAGAAGTCAGACGCACCTTCCGCGAAGTAACCGCTGAGGTGTGCGAATTGTATAGAAAAATATGCCAGCACAGCAGTAAAAACAAGAGTAATGAGCATGCCGGCGACCGCCGCACTTGTCGCCTTATTAAAACCATGAGTAACATATGAGCCAAACACGATGACCAAAAATGAGACGACCGCACTGAGTAATGCCGGTGAATATCCGTGCGCGATCCCGGGAAGAAGGATATAGATGATGAGCAAGATACTCCCCACAAGTGACACGATCCCACGCAAACCCTGCTTGCCACCGACAAGAAGTGCGCAGAGCACGAAGAGTCCTATAAGAAAGTAATCCACGGAAAGGCGATCATAGTCTGCAAACTCGTAGCGTATATTTCCGTCATTTGTATACTCCCCCGGAATTGAGACTACAAAAAATGTATCTCCTTGCTTCAGTCCGGTCGGTGCGTTTTCGACGACCACATTTTTTCTTTGTTCAACACCTTCAAGTAGTGTCGCCGCGATCGTTTCACGAGAATTAACTTCATCAATTTTCATCACCTGATTAACACGCGCGCTAACTGCAGGTGTTTGAGTTGCAACCTGAGCGAATGAATGAGGAGCAAACAACCCGAATGCTACGAATACGGCAGTAGAAAGAAGAAATTGTCTTTTTATGAGCATGAGGATTTTTGATTATCTTCGATCGGTGAGTCCCATGGTCATGAGAAACAAGGCGATCATGATGAGGACTATCGTACCACCAGTTGAGAGATCGAGATAGAACGACACGAAGATACCGAGTATGACAGAAAGAACGGAGAAGATTTCTGCGATAAGTAACGTAACAAGAAAGTTCTTTCTCAATTGCAGTGCGGTGACCACAGGAATGACGATGAGCGCAGAGATCAGGAGCACTCCGACGATCGGAATAGCGAGCGATACCGTAAGTGCCGCGGCAACGATCAGTAGGGTGTTGATCGCCCGTACCGGAATACCGCTCACCTGCGCAGACTCTTCATCGAACGAGACATATACCAGTTCTTTGAAAAACAGAAAGACTCCTAGCCCAACAATGAGTGCGAGTATGCAGATAATATGCACATCCGCATCGGTCACCGTGACAATACTCCCGAATAAGTAATTAAACACATTGGTATTCAGTCCATGTCCAAGACTGATGAGTACGATAGCAAGTGCAAGCGAGCCGGAGAGAAAGATGGCAAGTGCAGATTCTCCATAGACGCGCTTCGTATCACGAAGTTTTTCTATTCCCAGTGACGCAGCAAGGGTGGTCCCGAGTGCAGTAACGATCGGACTAACACCAAGCAGAAGCCCGAGTGCAATCCCCGCAAGCGACACATGCGCGAGTGTGTCGGCAATGAGTGAGTAGCGCCTGAGTACGAGAAAGATACCGATAAGCGGAGAAATAAGCGCAACAACAACCCCTGCCTCAAGTCCGCGCACCATGAAGCCATATTGGAATATGTCAGTGATCATGGCCATGCATGAGTGAATATTCCTTACTCTTCTCGATAAATTCAGACGGTACTCTATAGTACGTCAACTTCGAATCGACATAGGCAACAGCTGAAGATTCTTGGATAACGTGTTCGATGTCGTGCGAGATCAAGACGATCGTAAGCTTTTCCTTACGATGGAGATCGCGTAGCAGTGCATAAAATTCATCTTGAGATGCATGGTCTATACCCGCCGTCGGCTCGTCAAGAAAAAGGATTTTGGGATTTGTCGCTAGTGCCCTCGAAATGAACACACGTTGCGTCTGTCCTCCGGAAAGTTCACTGATCATCCTATTGCGGTATTCCCACATGCCCGTACGATGAAGCGCGAGCTCCGCCGCAGCATCATCCTCTTTCGTTAGCCGCGAGAGTAATCCCCTCTTTGCAAAGCGCCCCATGCGTACGACGTCGCGTACGGTTGCAGGGAAATTCACATCAAACGCCGAAGTTTTCTGAGGGACATACCCGATAGCAGCATGGTCGATCAGTGATGCTCGCTCTTGCCCAAACAACACCACAGAGCCCTGTAGCGGCTTAAGAAGCCCGAGCATGAGTTTCAGGAGTGTGGTTTTTCCTCCGCCATTCGGACCGACAATTCCAAGGTAGTCACCTTCCCAAACAGTGAGATCGACACAACAAAGCGCTTCACCCGCGCCATATGAAAAACTCAGATCGCGAACCTCGATGACCGGCTTGGGTACTGCGGTTTCCATTATTTACACGTCAATGCTGTTTGTAAATTTTTCAGGTTATCCTTCATGACCGTAAGGTAGTTTCTTCCTGTGCGAAGGTCCTCGTCGGAAAGTCCTTCAATAGGATCGAGCACCATGGTCGAGGCCCCAGTCTCTTTTGCTATCGTCTGTGACAATTTCGGGCTTACAAGACTTTCGAAGAAAATGATCGTGATCTTATGATCGCGAACAAACTGAGTGATGCCCGCCAATTGTTTTGGCGAAGGCTCAGTATCGGGCGAAATTCCCGCAATGGGCACCTGTACGAGTCCGTAGGTCGATGCCATATATCCAAATGCAGCGTGGGAGGTGACAAAATCCTTCCGTGTACACGCGAGCAATCCTGATCTGTAATCCTGATCAAGCGCATCGAGTTGACTAAGTAGTGCTGCAGCATGCTCTGTGTAGTACTCGCTGTTCTGCGGATCTGCCAGAATGATCGCGGCCAGGATTTTTTGCACCATTTGCTTAGCCAAGATAGGACTTTGCCAGACATGCGGATCGATGATCTTCTTGTCGTCTTCGATCACTGTTTGGGTCGTGAGTCCTTCTCCGGCAACGACAACAGTGGTCTTCTGTGGGTTAATGTTTTTACGGATTGCATCTCCCCACGCCTCAAGCCCTCCGCCGTTGAGTACGACAATACGACTGCGTTCAATCATCGCAATGTCGTTTGGTGTTGGTTCATAATCGTGCGGTTCTGCACCGGCAGGAGTGATATTCACCACGCTCGCTTTATCGCCGACGATTGCGCTGGTAAAAAAGTAGAGCGGGTAAAAACTTGTCGTGATCTGCAATATCGCGGGCTGCTCAACTCGCTGAATTGGAGTGGGATGAAGTAAAGTCAGAACGCCGATGATAGTCACTCCTATAACCGCTCCAATAAGATATTTTTTTCTCATGATAATGAATGTGTTTCAGTTGTTATATTCACAAAAGTTTGGCGCATTTCTTACAGTACCCAAAAAATTCCAGCGAGTGATCTTTGATCATCGCAAAATTCGTCGACTTTTTTAGCACTGATTTCTCGATGTCTTCAATATCACAGCGTTCAACATCTTCCATCTTTCCGCAGGTTTTGCAGATCAGATGATGATGGTGTTTTTCTACACTTTCAAGCTCATAGTGCGCATGTGTGTGTCCGACGTCGATGCGCCGCACGATACGCACATCGATAAGCGACTCGAGTGCGCGATATACGGTCGCCTGGGTTAATCCGTCGTCCGAATGTTTGAGTATCTCGGGAATACTGAGTGGTGCATCAGCCCTTGCAAGTATCTGGAGCAGCGAAAGACGGCTTGGGGTCGCCTTATACCCTTTTTCACGCAGCAATGCCGCAAATGGAGATGGAGATGATTTCATGTGTCCACGGTATCACAAATAGGAATTATTCGCAATTACTTGACTTGAGAAAGTTTATCATTTACCATATTATCAAATGCGAATAGTTCGCATTTATAAATGGGTGCATTTCGTGCTCATGTCCACAAGGAGCGATTCATGCAACAAGCAATAGTTCTTTTCATTCCAAGAGTAGGCAGCGTGCAGAAGGCAGACATGCGCTTGCGCACTGTCCGATCCCCGCACTGCCCGAACGATGTGCGCGACACCGACGGAGAGGAAGACGACAAGCGCGGCACCTGCGGCTCATGCGCGTGGGGCTTCTACAACATGGAGAGCCCCCTCCCCCAAGCGGGTGAAGACCCGGCTATGCTCGCGCTCACCCCAATCAGTGAGGGTGAAGCACCGGCGGGCTACCGTTCACAATGCGGCACGGTGACCCTATACCGCGATACAAGCGGACGCGTTGGTGCCCTGCGTGACATCGACGGTGCACAGCGATTTTTCGCCGGCATCAAGGACAACTGGGCGTACGAGCGCTACCTGCGCGCACACCCCGAACTCATGCAGAACTAGGAGGCAGCTATGCACAGCGGCAGCATTGGAAGATATCAGAAGCCGGACGGCAGCGAAGAAGTACGCATCCACTTCCCTCTGTGGGAGCTCGACGGAAAGCAGATCCGCAATGTCACGATCTTTCCGCATATGTGCGGGACGTGTATCGGCGGCGACCATACCCACGTCGAAGTCGATGACACGCGAGAGCCGGTGTCCGTGATCGTGAAGGACGGTATTTCGCTCGACGGCGCACAAGCGCAGCAGATCGATCGCTACCTTCGGGAAAAGCTGGCGGTCAACTCGGTGACATCAGAACTCTTCATGCTCGTGTCTCCGTATCTTGCCTAAGCGGAAGCTCGACGACCCCTCCGCCCGAAAGAGCGGCGGGGTCAATTTTTAGGAGATTACTCGAATTAACTCATCTACCCATGTTCACTGCATATCTGATCATTACCGGAGTGGTATCGACGACGACGCTCATCTGGCGAAACTTGAAGATGGACCACCCTCAGATCAAAGCGTACGTAACAAAACTGCCGTTGATCGGAGGTGCGCTTTCGTGCGGTTTTTGTTCGTCGATGTGGTTCTCACTCTTGGGTGTGCTCATCGTAAACCCAATTCAAATGTGGGAAACAGGTGCGACGATATTCACCGGAATTCCGCATGACGTATTTGTGTTATGTTCGGGATGGTTCACCGTCGGACTTGGGGTACTCTTCTCGCGCAGTGCAGTCATTGTGCTAATGGAAGCAAGTGCGGTCCTAAAGCACATGCACCACGAGAACCACTAGGAAGTGGTTCAAGCGGGATGTATTTCCGCTTCACACTGTTCTTTAATTTCGTAACTTAGGAGATTCTGATGGATCAGTTTTTGTTGTTCTTTACAGCCGCTCTACCGCTTGCCCTCATTGGGGTGTGTACTGGAGTATCAACGTTTCTCGGAGGCGCTCTCGCACTTCGGATCAAAGACAAGCTGCACCTTGTGCTCGGATTCTCAGCCGGGGCGGTCATTGGAGTGGTATTCTTCGACTTACTCCCTGAAGCGATCTCCCTTGGGTCAAGCTTTGCCAATCACTATCGCCTCAGCACCCACACCGTGTTCTTGTGTGTGGCAGTGGGGTTCGTAAGCTACCTGATACTCGACCGCTCATTTGCAAAACACACGCACGGTATAGCTCATGCACGGCAGTCGGCGCATCATCACAGAGGAGACCTCGGAGCCGGCAGCCTCGCACTACACAGTTTTCTTGATGGAGCGATCATTGGGGTAGCGTTCCAATCTTCACGTGCGACAGGTCTGATCGTTACCCTCGCAGTCTTGGCGCACGACTTTTCGGACGGCATGAACACCGTGAATTTGGTACTCAAAAGCGGCGCAGATACACGACGAGCGTTCAAGTGGCCGATCGTCGATGCGCTTGCACCCTTGCTTGGGATCCTGAGTACGCTCTTCATCGCACTTCCGTCCGGATTACTTGCGCCACTCTTGGCACTGATCTCAGGATCGTTCCTATATATCGGAGCAAGCGAGCTGATTCCTGAAAGTCATCATGCGCATCCAACGAGAGCAACTACGCTTATTACGCTATGCGGAATGCTTGCCATCTTTATCGCGACTCGATTGGTCACATGATTACCCCTCCCCCATTCAACGTGAATTGGGGGAGGATTATTATAGATACTATCGAGCAATTGACTTCACAAACACATACATGAATACTGAACTCATGAAATACCTATCACACCTGCTTGTTCCGTTTATGTTTATGGTATTCACAGTCCCAATGTTTGCCTATGCGCAGAACAGCACTGAGGTTCCGTATATAAGGAATTTTGAAAAGGCCAAGGTACTTGAAGTTACCGGCAAGCGTATGTCCGACCCAATCGGGACACTACAAATTGAGTCACTGAGCGCAGAGATACTAGATGGTCCTGATAAGGGAAAGATCATTTCTTTTGATAATGTCTTTACTAAAGTTTCGGCAGGTGACTTATTTTTTGCGATCCACCAAATAGGCCCACGCTCGGATCAGGACTCATGGATCGTCGCTGAACCTTACAGGTTGAATGTCATTGGGGTGCTCGCTCTGGTTTTCATATTGCTCATTTTCTTCTTTGGAGGCATTCAGGGGGGTGCGTGGGATAGCGAGCCTTATGGGGAGCTTTCTGCTCATCTTCTTCCTGCTTGTACCAGGTATTTTCTTTGGCTATTCCGCCGTCAAAGTGAGTATTGGGGTTGCTTCGCTCATTATCATCATTGGCTCATACATCACGCATGGATTTAACCGCACCACTACCTCGGCCGTCGTAGGAATGATCCTTACTGTTATTGTCACTGGAATCGGTGCGTATATTGCAGTACATGTGTCGCACTTTTCCGGCCATGCCTCTGATGAAAGCAAGATACTCAATTCTTTTTCCCAAGGAAGAATAGACATGGTTGGACTACTCTACGGCAGTATCATGATAGGGCTTCTTGGAGTCCTGTATGACATCGCTATCGGCCAAGCGATCGCTGTTGAGGAGTTGTTCAGTGCAGGGAAACACCTGACACGAGCGGACATTTATAAGCGTGCGATCCGCATCGGTCGCGAACACATTGGCGCACTCGTGAATACGCTTGCGATCGCATATGTTGGAGCGGCACTTCCTGTTTTTCTCCTTGCACAAATATCAACCACCGACACCTGGTATATGATAAATACTGAGTCGTTCGCATCTGAGATCATACGTATTCTCATCGGTGGAATAGGACTTGTGCTCGCGGTACCTATTACAACAATTATCGCTACGTATGTACTCTCTCGAAGTTCATCGCACAAAACAAAAGTATCGACCCATTCTCATTTGAGATAACAGTAAAATCACCCAAAACGGGCGACTTTACGACGTTACTGCGGGGCCTAAGATTCGAACGCGTCTTGTACTCACACGTCCTAACCATTTTGGCACAAAGCTGCCAAATACTGATCCTTAGTTTCTGTTCTTAGCTGGGGGACTAGGACTTCTCTCACGAGTCACTAACCATTTTGGCACAAAGTCACCAAAATGCTAAGTGCTCGCGAGCCCGACTCGGCAACACCGCTTTAAAGCAAGCGATAGCTTTGCGCCTCCGTCTTCCGATTCCAAGTCTCCCGAGCATCGGTAAAACAAAAATCTCCTTACGGAGATCTTTGTACCGATTGCTGGGGGACTTGGAATCGGACCAAAATTTTCTGCTTCAAAGGCAGATGTCCTACCATTAGACGATCCCCCAATAATTATGTCAAACTGTCGGTTATCGCAATTGCCCATCCATTGATACGACGACTGAGGTTTGTACTTTTCTTG
>JAYTVK010000074.1:0-16622 GCA_043744595.1 Candidatus Lloydbacteria bacterium | reverse complement strand
GGATACCTCTACGGAGGCGACATCACCCGCAAAATGAAGCTGCGCGAGAAGCAGAAGAAAGGAAAGAAGAAGATGCAGGAGATGGGGAAGGTCAACATACCTGCCGAAGTCTTCGTCAAAATGGTCCGCCCGGATGAGTAATTTGCGAGGAGTTATTTTCGCGCCCTGCGCTTTTGTTTTTTCTCGAAGGCTTTGGGGCGGTAGTTACCTACAGCCCACTGCAGCACTTCTCAAAAAACAAAAGTGCATTGCATCGAAAATCCCATCCTCTCATTTCGCGACACTGCTCAAAAAATGAAAACACATTGCATCCCAAATTCCTCGTCAGGTAGAATGAGTTGATATAAGCTGTCACCATTTCCATCGAAAGCACAGGAATATTACACCACACCAAACCCGAAACAATTGTGGCTGTCCCTATCACCCACACGGAATTATGACTAAAGATAGTACCCCAATGACCTTCTATAAACCCGACACTGCTATCCATGGTTATCCAACTAATCTAGATTATTTCAATGCACAACAATGGTAAAAATTACTGCCGAGTTTGTGGTTTTTATGACGAAACATTACCTTGGGGAGATGATATGAAAAGTCCCACATATCACTTTTGTCCGTGTTGTGGTGTTGAACATGGCTATGGAGATTTTAATCAAAAATCAACAAAAATGTGGCGTGAAAAATGGGTGACTCACGGAGCACAATGGGACGATAAAACAGTGTGTCCAGAAGGTTGGAAATTGGAAGAACAACTAAAAAATATCCCAGAAGAATATAAGTAAGATAATAGGGGATAATGGGGACCGGCACGATTAATCTATTAAATCCATAAAGGAACAAAAAACCCACACTACGAGCGTAGGGCGGGGTTTTGTTCCTTTGTTTTGCTTCGGTTACTGGTTGAGGAAGGGGAGGGCGTAGAGGGCGATCATTGAGACGACGACGATGGTGCCGACGACGCTCCAGATGACCTGCATCATCTTTTTGTTCCTTTTGCTTCGTAAAAATAGCATAATATGGCTTGATTACTACTTATAGTGACGTTTCAGCATTTCGTGTGAAAGTGGCCTGTAGTATACTATATACATGCTTCGAGCGCTAGATTTCAGAGAACGGACCAAACTTCGGAGGGCACTCTATGCCAAACCGACTATTTTGATCATAGTGGCTATTGCCCTTGTTTCTCTTCATGGCGCCTGGAATATGTATCAGAAAAGTAAAGAAGCAGAAGCCAATAATGCCAAGGCTGCTGCAGCATTAAGTGCCTTACAAGTGCGTGAATCGGGTCTGCGCAGTGATATTGATAGACTCTCTACTCCACGCGGGCAGGAAGAAGAGATCCGTGACCGTTTCATGGTTGCGAAAGATGGTGAAAAAGTTATCATCATAACACCTCCCAAAGATGATACGGTGCATACCGTGACCGTCCCGGAGGATACGAGTAAAAAAAATTTCCTTGATTCACTCAAAGCCGCTGTCGGTATTTCGGGAGGAAATTAACATCCGCAGTATAGTTTAGTGGTAGAATCAATGTCTAAGCGGGTATGGTTTAGTGGTAGCATGCGCGACCTAAAATTCACGACCGAAGGGAGATGAATTTGGAAGTGTTCTGGAATTCTGATTCCATGGACCGACCTAAAATTCACGACCGAAGGGAGATGAATTTGGAAGTACTCCGTGTGGTGACCTTCCCAAGGTTGAGACGGGTGAGGCATGGCTAGGGGAACCCACTTCAGAGTGGGGCCAAGCCGCAAGACCTTTTGATGTCGCAGCGAGTTCGCGGCGAACGAAGCGAGACACAAAAGGTGTACAGGTTCTGTAAGAACTTCGATTCTCCCTCCATTGAGAATCATCTATGTTAACATATACAAACGCGGGTATGGTTTAGTGGTAGAATGCGGCCTTCCCAAGGTTGAGACGGGAGTTCGATTCTCCCTACCCGCACAATAACAAAACACCGCCGTAAGGCGGATGTTTTGTTTGTGCGGGGAAGAAAGTGCCCTGCGGCACTTTCGTGGGAGAATCGAAGAGCTTTGCGATATTTATGAAGAGCTCTGCTCTGAATAAATCGCGAAGGTGTACTGCGACTGTAAGTCGAGATTCTCCCTAGCCGCAGAAATTGTTGGGCCGAAAGCACTTAGTAGATGAGGGCTTTGTCCGAATATACTTAGTGACTTGTGGCTTCGATTCTCCTAAGCGACTGCGAAGGAATTATTCATGCCCATCTCCTTGCGAAACCCCCCTCCAATCCTCATAATATAACCCATATGGATATATCAACCCCTTACATTATCGGTGCAGTCTTTGTGTTTTTTATTTTCATCGGTTTTCGTGTGGTCGGACAGAAGCGCAGAGGAGTGGTCGAGACATTTGGTAAATACACCAAGAGTCTCGAGCCGGGCTTATGCTGGGTGTTTCCGTTCGTGCAGACCGTACGCTCGCTCAATGTCACCGAGACCATGTCTCAGATCGAGCCGCAGGAGATCATCACCAAAGATAATTTGAATGCCCTGGTTGACCTGGTGGTGTTCTATCGTGTCCGCCCTGATGCTGAAAGCGTCAGAAATGCATTTTATCAGGTCGATGACGTCGTCTCGCAGATAGAGGTGCTTGCGCGCACGACCGCACGCAATGTCATCGGCGGCATGACATTCGCAGATGTGAACTCGAAACGCGCGGTCTTGAACGATGAACTGCGTGGACTGCTCTCCGCACAGACCAATAATTGGGGAGTCGATGTTGTCAGAGTTGAGCTCAAAGAGATCACTCCACCGAAGGTAGTCCAGGAGACGATGAATCAGGTGATCATTGCAGAAAATGCCAAGCGCTCTGCGGTCGACTTTGCCACCGCAAAAGAAACCGAAGCCGATGGTCTACGCCGTGCTGCTATCAAGGCAGCGGAAGGTACCAAGCAGGCGGCAATTCTTGAAGCTGAAGGTAAGTCTGCCGCATTCGACCTGATCAATAAGTCATTCGTTGGAAATGCACAGCTACTTCGTACACTCGAAGTGACCGAAAATTCACTCAAGAACAATGCCAAAATAATACTGACCGAAAAGGGAATATCACCGACCCTTATCCTAAATGATGCGCCCGGTATCACAGGGGGGATGGTTGCTGCATCACGAAATCAGGCAGAACGAGGATAGTCTTCATGATTGTCACACAGGGGCATTTTACGCTGTTATACAGGTATAACGCGCCTTCGGTGCGCGTGGTAAAATAACTGATATGGAAAATAGCAAAGAAAATACTAAGCAAAATACTAAGACAGAGGCATATGTCGCAGACGCCCTCAGGAAGGGTACCTCGCTCGACACTATTAAACAAAGTTTACTCGCTGTGGGCTGGAGAGTATCTGATATTGATACCGCTGTCGCAGCAGGGCTTCTCTTGAGTGGAGTGCCTGCACCCGAAGGGGGAGGTAGTGGTGGCAAGGGCAAGCTTGCGACCGCGGTCGAAGCGGCTATCAATGTCTTCTCATTCATTCTACTTGGAATGATCGCGTATGCGCTTGTGACGCTGTACTATCAGATCATCAATAAATATTTCCCTGACCCGCTCTATCTGCGTTCAGGCATGAGTAGTGTCGACACTGGTGCGATACACTATGCAATAGCGTCGCTCATCATCGCATTCCCGCTCTACGTGCTCGCAGTGCGGATGTGGTTCAAGCGCTTCAGAGATGACAGTGAAAAAGTAGAGACGATACTGACGCGTGGGATAACCTACATCGTGCTGCTTATTGCGTCACTCACGGTAGTCGGCGACCTCGTCGCATCACTCTATAAACTGCTGCAGGGTGAGATATCCGTACGCTTCGTGCTCGAGGCCCTCACGGTACTGGTGGTTGCCGGGATCATCTTCCGGTTCTATTTCCTTGAACGGAGGAAGATCCAGTATCGCTCAGATATCCCAAGAAAGACCTTTCTGGCATTCGGGTGGGCGACGCTCGCATTTGTGCTTGTCGGCATCATTCTCGGCTTCGTAGTTGCAGGATCGCCACAGCATGAGCGCATGCGGGGCTTCGATGCGCAGCGCTCAAACGATTTGCGCTCGCTCGCTACCTGTATCGGTACCTATGCTGCGAACCAGAAGACTCTTCCTCTATCGCTCGATGAGCTTTCGCAGAATACCCAGTATGGATACTGTGTTTCAAATGTGCTGGACCCTGAGACAGCATCACAATATGGATATCGTATCGTTACTGCTTCTATCAAAGATACCGCAGTACCTCAAGCGTCATTTGAATTGTGTGCCGACTTCTCTCTCGATGCTGTGAGTGATGCGGCGGGCGTAAATACATATGCATATCCGAACGATAAGTGGTCGACACACGGCACAGGCAGATCGTGTACGACCGAGATAGTGAACCTCGGTAACTCGCAAGTTCCTTACACGGCGCCGGGTATCCAGCCGATAATGATGAAATAACGCGGATTTTCAGAAAGTGTTTTGATTTCTGGACGATGGTGATATAATCGTTCCACTTACACACTAATCACAACTCATATGAAACCAGTTGCAATTTATACGACGGACACCTGCGGTTACTGCAAGATGGCCAAAGAATATTTCCAGAAGAACAATGTTGAATTCTCAGAATTCAATGTCGGGACTGACCTCACCAAGCGTCAGGAGATGATCGAGAAGAGCGGACAGATGGGAGTGCCTGTGATCACCGTCGGAGGCGACCTGGTTGTTGGTTTCAACAAGTCTCGATTAGCTGAACTTCTCGGTATTTCGGATATGCCTACCGCTGTTGCATAAGCTCGACCTCAGTACTCACAAAAACTCGCCTCGGCGAGTTTTTGTGTTATTGTGCTAAGTACAGCCCCTGTAGTTCAATGGATAGAACAGCTCCGTCCTAAGGAGTAGATAGAGGTTCGATTCCTCTCGAGGGCACAAATGCGTAAAGAAAATCTGCCCTGCGGCAGATTTTTAGCATTTGTGAACCGCAGCGATGTTGCCTGACAACCGCGAGGTGGGGTCGCGAGCGACCAAATTTTGCTATACAAAATGGAAGTACTCTCCGTGGTGCACTTAGCAGATGAGAAGCTTTGCTTCAAATATGCTTAGTGACTTGTGACCAAAATATGCATAGTAAAGAAAATCTGCCCTGCGGCAGATTTTTGATGTAGTTTCTGTTATACTTTCTCTATGTCCGAAGAACAATTTCACGACGACAAGATAGACGAATTACTCGATCTGACCCGCGAGAACAACAAGATCCTGCGCAGCATGCATCGCAGAATGCTCTGGAGTCAGCTATTCACATTTTTCTACTGGCTCATCATCCTTGGTGTGGCTGGATCAGCGTACTATTTCTCCCAGCCGTATATCGAAAAGTATATCCATTCATATCAGGTGATGCTGAATATCTTCGGTTCAATGGACCCATCTCATCTCCAGGGGATTCTTGATAAAGTGAAGTAAATACTGTATCCTGGCTTCTATTGCAACTACTAGAGATATCTGGTTTTGTTGTAAAAAATCCAAATATGCCGGGATAGCTCAGTTGGTAGAGCGCCCGCCTGAAGAGCGGTAGGTCACCAGTTCAACCCTGGTTCCCGGCACAAGAAAAACACCCGCAAGGGTGTTTTTTGCCGGGAATAAACTCCGCAGGAGTTTAAGTGGTCGAAAAGCGCAAGCCATATTGAGTCTGCGAAATGGCGCGCTAGGGTCGTGAACACTTAGTAATTTGCGAGCGAAGTGATGCAAAATACTTAGTGATTCCTGACCAACCCTGGTTCCCGGCACACTGCTCAGTAATTTAAATAAGGATTTCAGCCCTCCTAATTTTCGAATTAAAAAAATCACCCCGCAGCTTGCGCAGCTGCGGGGTGTGACCGTGAGGTCGTCGGGTTCAGAGACCCCAGTTGTCGTCCATCTCGAGCATTTCGTCGAGCGCAATGAAGTGCTTGACTTGCCAGTCGATGATGAAGTCATTGGCGATGACAGGTCCTTGCTCGCCTCGCTTGCGCAGGGCAAGGTGTGCCAACTGGCGCACAGCGTCGTAATTCATCGGCTCGCCTTCGCCGGATCTGCGGTAGAAAACCGCACCGAGCGTAGTGCATGGAGGATTGTCGGTGTCGACTTTGCTGACGAGGGCTTGTGCGAACACGATGCGCAGGATGGCGGCTTCATCGGGGCCGAGGTCTACACCGTCGAGGTAGATACCTTCCGAGATGTTGGCCAGCGTCTTGTCGAGGTAGGGGACGATGTGGCGAGCTGCCGACACCTCGTGTGACTTTTCGAAGCCGCGAACAGCGGCGCGGAGTGCGGGAGTGACTTTCATGGAGTCCTTTCGGATGAAAAGAATGGGGTTGATGGTCCTTATATATAATACATATAAATACATATTATGTCAAATTATATCTATCAAACAAAAAAACCGCCCATGCGGTCATTTTGCTTTATTAAATTGATTTAACCTTGAGTTCTGCTGTCCGCTCGGTATCAAGCCTCGGGAGCCTGATGATCAAGAGTCCGTATTTCTCTATCGCTTCGGCACCTTCAGTATTGATCTCGTACGGCAGTTCAATGAGTCTCGAGAATGAACCCCAGTAGAGCTCACGTGTGATGTAGTGTTCGTCAGGGATTCCTTGCGGTTCATTGCGCCTGCCACGTATAGTGACCGCATTGCGTGTGATCGAAATATGGAGATTCTCCGGCGTTATACCGGCGATCATCGACTGGATGACGAGCTCGTTGTCGGACTCGTACATATCGATAGCAAGTCCGGGCTCCTCATCTTCTTCCTCTTCGGTAGTTTCATCCTGGCCGTCCTGACTATCGTCACTATCATGACTATCCTGATAGCGCTCTTCCTCCGCATACTCCTCCTCAGGCTCTTCGGGTGCTTGCCATTCTTCTTGTCTGTGGCTTTCACTCACTCTACTTTCTCCTCGTAGATCAGTGACACCTGAGACACTGTGTGTTCCTGTGAGTCTCTCCAAAAAAGATTGCTTTCTTTCTCTCATGTTGTGTAATTTTTACGAGGAGTGATAATTGAGCCGGTATGCGGGTATTCGACGTGACTTCGGGGTGCCATACGCTTGATCTTTTCGCACATCAGCAGGATTCCAAGCACAAACACCCAAAGACAGATGAATATCTCATAGAGATAGACCCCCTCGCTCACAATTATAGAGAAGTTGAATAGGGTATGCAATAAGACGGCACCAAAGAGTCCAAGGAGTGATACAAGGTAGCGTTTTTTGTGTTCCATATAGAATGCCAGCGCAAGGACTACACCGACCATGCCGCTTGCCGCTACATGAAGCAGGGTTGCGCCGATGAACCGAAAATCGCCAAGCACGATGGTCTGTGCCCAGTCACCCGTCCCGAGTGGGTTGATCAGAAACATCGTATTCTCAAGCGACGCGAACCCAAGTGCGATGGTGATAAGATAGATCACCGCATCGATAGGCTCGTCGAAGTATTTACTGCGTAGTGCGACAATATATATGCCGATGAACTTCAGGACTTCCTCGGTCGCAGCCCACAAGAAGAGCAGCGTCACGCTACTGAAGTCAAAGTGCTTTGCAATGAACTGCTCGGTCGGATACGCTATTGCAGTCGCGAGCATACCCACAAGGAATGAGAGTATCAGGAGTCCGCGCGGCTCAGGATGGAGATCATCTTCCTTGAGCCAGAACCAAAGCCAAAACACCGCGGGAAGTATGCCTCCCAAGAGCGCGAAGAACACCATCGTCGGAGTGAGGTGGTCCATTATGCGTACGGCGATTTATCAAAGTAAAGACTCAATGTGAATGTGCTGAACGTGGTAATACTAAGACGCTCTCCCTATGTTCCGCTATGAGGCCATTTTGCCACAATTAGTAGATCTTTTCTATCAGGAAGCGAGCCCCAGATCTCTTCGGTCACGAACGGCATGAAGGGATGGAGGAGTATCAGTGATCGCTCAAGTATGGTCATGAGCATCGCCTGCGCTGCTTGCTTATCTTTTTCATCCTCGCCATAGAGACGTTCTTTATTTTCTTCAAGGATCTTATCCGCAAAGATATTCCATACATAGTGATAGATCTTCTCTCCGGCCATGTAGAAGCGGAATTCATCCATGTCTTTAGTGACATCCGCGGTCACGGTATCAAGCTCCTTCAAAAGCTCTCTGTCCTTCTCTGAAAGCATAGCGATGTCGATGACCGGCTTGTCACTCCCAAATGATGAGAGTACGAATCGGGTGATATTCCAAATCTTGTTGGCGAACAGCTTGTACGCCTTGATCTTGTCGTCACGCAGTGCAAGGTCCGAGCCGGGAGTGTTGCCGATGATAAGACCCATGCGCAGTGCGTCGGTGCCGTACTTCTCAGTCAGTTCAAGTGGGTTGACGACATTACCTTTGGATTTCGACATCTTCTTGCCCTGTGCGTCGTTCACGAGACCATGGAGGTAGACGGTGTGAAACGGCGCCTTCTTTCCTAAATAGAGTCCAAAGATGACCATGCGCGGTACCCATTTGAAAATAAGGTCATGCCCGGTCTCCATCACGTCGGTCGGATAGTAGCGAGCATAGTCTTTGCCGTCAGGATATCCTGTGACGATCAGCGGCCATTGTCCGGACGAGAACCAGGTGTCGAACGTATCAGGGTCTTTCTCCATTGCCTTGGCGCATTTCTCACACATGGGAGCAGTTTCTCCGGTTGATGCGTTGTGGCTACCACATGTGCTACACAGCCAGGCGGGGATAGGGATACCCCAAACTATCTGGCGCGAGATATTCCAGTCCATCGTGTTCTCCATCCAGTAGCGGAAGATCTTCTCGAAGTTATCGGGGATGAACCTGATCTCGCCTTTGTTGACGGAATCGAGCGCCATTTCTCCGAGCGGCTTCATTTTGACGAACCACTGGTCTTTCACCTGTGGCTCTATCATGGTGCTGCACTTATAGCAGCGCTTCACAATGTGCATATAATCCTCGTCTATCTTTGTCACGAGTCCTTTCGAGTGCAGCTTCTCGACTATCTTCTCGCGTGCTTCTGCTATCTTCATGCCTTCGAATTCTTGTGCGATAGGCAAGAGCTTGCCGCGCCAATCGATGATCTGTTCCATGTCGAGGTCATATTTCTGTGCAAGTTCGAAGTCTATCTGTGAATGCCACGGTGTGATGGTCATGACGCCGGTACCGAAGTCTTTGTCGATCACCGCATCTTTGAGAATGGTCGCCTCTATAGGGCCATTGATCCATTCGACGGTAATTTTCTTTCCATGCTTCCATTTTGCGTAGCGCTCATCTTCAGGATGCATCACCACGTACTTGTCTCCGAACTTTGTCTCAGGGCGCGCGGTCGCGATCTCGAACGGCCCGTATTTAAAATAATAGAACTTGGCTTTCTCTTCGACTGATTCGGTCTCAACATCAGAAAGGGAAGTCTGATGTTTTGCACACCAGTTGATGGTCCGCTTGCCGCGATACACCAGTCCGTCGCCATACATCTTCACGAATGTGCGCTGTACTTCTGCGACGACGTCGGGGTCGAGTGTGAACTTTTCGCGGTTCCAATCACATGATGCGCCAAGTGTGCGCACCTGCGCCTCCATGTTTGCCTTGTTCATGATGGTGAAGTCGTAGATCTCTTTATAGAGTTCTTTTGGGTCCATACCAAAACGCGAGCGTCCTTCTTTCTCAAGTTTCTTTTCGTATACCACTTGTGTCTCGAAGCCTGCATGATCAGCTCCGGGTATCCATAATGCGCGAAAACCCGCCATGCGCTTGTATCTTGTCATGATGTCCTCAAGCGTGATGAACAGCGCATGTCCTGCATGCAGATTACCGTTCGCATTCGGTGGTGGCATGACTATCGTAAAAGGTTTACGGTTTTCTGCGTCGGGAAGTTTATCCGGGTCGAAATATCCGGATCTTTGCCACAGTTCATATATTCTCCCTTCGGTTTCAGCAGGTTTATATGGTGATAAGAATTTCTCGTCCATAAAACGAATTGTAGCATGTTTTATCATGTGATTAAGTCTGCCGCCCTCCTCTCAGTCCATCAATGTCCTTTATGTAATGGCCACAATAAACACTTTTATGAAATTTTCTAAAGGACATATATTATGTCCTTTAGAAATGTCCTTTATGTGGCTCAGTTGAGCGATATTTCGACAAACCACACATTGACAAAATGTAAAGTTTCGATATGATGGTAAGTGAATCAGTAGCTGTTCCGTGAAGCGATCATTTCGTTTTCACATCATTCCATCGGGCAAATTACACACTCCTAACGTTAGGTGTGTGTAATTTGTCTACGCATAGATGTATCGATTTTGCATTGATCCGTCATCATTATTATCACCAATTTATTTATTCGTTCTACACCCTTTCATTTATGAAAAAACAATCACTCATCACTAAGAAAAAGTTTGCTTTCGCCAATGTCGCGCTCGCGATAGTCATGGCGCTTTCGCTGCTTGCACTCAGTGCAGCATACCCACACTCGGCGTTCGCAACGACCACCGACGATAGCTCGGTATCTGCAGAAACACAGACAGTCGCATCGGAAGGAAGTGTGCACACTGAAACACATACAGATGTTTCTCATTCAGATTCAGACGACAGCTCGGTCAGTACTCATACTGAGAAGTCTGTTGCCTCTGATGACAAGGGTGACAGTGAGGGTGTAAAGGACAATGATGCGCACAAGGGTGACCATCATGATGGTGATAAGAAGGACGGAAAAGATGACGAAGGCGACAGCAAGAAAGGTGATGATGTCGATACCATCAAACACATCATGGACGGCATGAATACTTCGAAGCCGGCAGTCACTCTCGTCGCATCGAAGATCGTCTGCGATGCAGAGTCGAAGCTCCCCAACTGGGGACTCGGTGGACCGGATATCACAGCGAACACAGCAGTGGACTACGTCGCATCTCATCCTGGTTGTATGCTCACCCCGAACTGGAAATTCCAGTGGGGTTATTCGAGTGTAAGTGATATGGGTGGAGCATTTGTGGGTGAGGCAGACGGATCAAAGGGTGCAGGCTCAAACACCGGCACAGGAGTATCCGACTGGAAGACCTTCGGTGTGACCGACACCAGCGGCATCGCAACGACCAAGATCTATGATCTTGCAGGAACTTCACGCATCTGGGTACGCGAAGTACTTGAGAGCGGATACGTTCCATTTACCTTCGACGGAAGCCATCCCTCAAACGAGAATCCTGTCAGTGCTGAAATGTACTGCAGCACCGACGTACTCAACTATGATAACTATGACTATGTAAATCAGCCGACACTGGGCTCGACATACTATTGTGTCGCATTTAATGCACTCAAGACCCCTCCGCACGTAAATACTGCTCCAGTCATCACGGTGACCGGCACGAACCCGATAACGGTCATTCAGGATGCGAACTATGTTGATCCCGGTGCAACTGTACTTGATGCAGAGGATGGTAATATCACAAGTAAACTTATCACCACAGGGTCAGTCAACACACACGTCATTGGCTCGTACACCACTACCTATAATGCGACTGATACCGAAGGACTCGCTGCAACTACCAAGACCCGCACGGTGAATGTGGTTGTAGCTGGAACCGGAGCACAGAATCCAGGCTCTATCACTGTTTGTAAAGTAGTCATGCTTGACCATGTTGTCACAACTTCGACATCGACACTCCCATATGGAATCTTCTCAGTTACCCTTCTCAAGGCCGGAACTAGTGCTGGGAGTCTGGAATGGAATACCGCATCATTTTCTCGAAATCTTGACGTAATCGGTACCGATGGTGTACTGGATGCAAATTGTAAAACTCTGGGAAACCTCTCGCTTGGAACATATCAATATCAAAAAGAAGAGGCTCGTGGAGATAATTGGTGGACACCTCTTTATACAGAGACACCAGCAACAAGTGTTTCACTTATGCATCCGTATTGTGGAACGCAGGAGGATTTCGCGTGTACCGATGATTCAGATGGAACGATAGTTCTGAGTAGCAACCAGCCAAACCGTACTATTGTGGTGGTGAATGATCACTATCTTCGCTCAACGAACTCCGCTCCGGTCATCACTGTTACAGGCACAAACCCCACAACAGTTATCCAGGGTACGACTTATGTCGATCTCGGCGCGACTGTGTTTGATGCTGAAGATGGAATCATCACAAGCAAGCTTGTCATTACTGGTGCAGTCAATACCGCGCTTATTGGCACATACACCATCACCTATAATGCGACAGATACGCAGAACCTTGCAGCAGTGACAAAGACCCGCACGGTAAATGTTGTTGTGAAGCCGACCTGCACTGCTATCGCATGTCCTATCAATCAGCCCCCGCTTATCACTCTTGTCGGCGCTAATCCGATGACGGTCGTGCAGGGTACGACCTTCACTGATCCGTTTGCGACCGCACTTGATCCGGAGGACGGCACTACTACGGTCACTGCGACCGGCACCGTGAATACTGCTGTACTTGGAACCTATACTATTACCTACACTGCAGTTGATTCAAAGGGTCTTGCTGCGACACCTGTTACGCGCACCGTAAATGTAGTACCCGCTGGTACCGGCAGCTCGAACCAGAAGCCCGAGATAACAGTCCTTGGAGATGTCATCATGCAGCTCGTCGTCGGTACACCGTACACCGATCTCGGCGCGACCGCGCATGACCCCGAAGACGGTGATATCACTGCGAAAATCATCGCAACCGGCTCTGTCGATGTGAACACTATCGGTTCTTACACTATCACCTACAACGCAACCGACACGAAGAACCTTGCAGCTGTAGAGAAGACCCGCACCGTGAATATTGTCGCAGCTCCAACCACCGGTTGTACTTCAGGCTGTGGGGGTGGAAGCGGTACCTTCGATTATCCGGGCTGTATCGATCCAAGCGCACTCAATTACAACCGACTCGCAAATAAGAGCGATGGCTCATGTACATATGGCGGCGGGGGAGGAGGATCAGTCACACTTACTATTTCGAACGAACAGCTTATCATTGGTACGACCTCGGTCACCGTCACCTGGAATACCAACATCGCAGCAGATAGCCGCGTTGTCTACGGACTTGCTTCAGTCCCTACGATCTCTGCAGCTCCTTCGTACGGCTACCCGCTCACCACAGCGACCGACTCAGCGATGGTCACAAGCCACACCATGCTTATAAGTGGTATCCCATCAGGCATCGCGACATATTTCCGCCCTGTCTCATCGAATGTTTCTCAAACCGTAACCGGCATCGAGCTTACACGCTCACCTGCTGTCATCGCGACGACCGGCGGTTCATGTGAGTACCTCAAGGAGTACATGCGCCTCGGATACAACAATAATCCTTCAGAAGTCACCAAGCTTCAGCTTTTCCTCAAAAACTACGAGGGCAATAGCACTCTCGCAGTCACCGGCTTCTTCGATATCACTACTGATAAGGCAGTACGTGCATTCCAGGACAAATACAAAGCAGATGTCCTCGATACGTGGAACTTGCCGTCAAATACCGGATACGTGTACTACACCACCGAGAAGAAGATCAACGAGATCTACTGTCAGCGCGAGTTTCCTCTCTCGCAGTTACAGAAAGACGAGATCGTCGCATTCAAGGCACTCATCGAGAAAGTGAATGCTGCAGCAGCTGCAAGTGCAAATACCGGTAGCACCGGTGCTGTTGGCGGATCGACAGGTTCAAGCGAAACTATACTTCCTGTCGTCGGAGTTGTTGGCAGCGGTAGAGGTGGAGAGATAGCCGGTGCTTCAACAGTGAAGACCGGACCTACTATCACCGTGACACCTGCTGATCCGTCAGCTAATGGAGAACTCGGTCTTTCAAGTGCTGCAGGAAACAAAGCGTCGCCCACAACTGAGAAACGCGGCAAGATCGCACTCGCAGATCTTCTCGCGACTTCGCCGACACTTGCAAGTAACATCACCGACACCGCCGCAGATGAAGCATCGGCTGATATGACTGATACGACAGCAAGCAACACTGATGCGAATACCGAGGTAGGAGGTGTTGCGAAGAAGGGATTACTCGCTGCAGTCGCAAGCTCCATCAGTACACGACTCGACCGCTATTCAACCACTACCATCTTTGGATTCACACTCATGCTGCTTGCACTCGTGTGCATCGCGCTCTACTTCACCTTCCGCAATTTCGGAACAGATGAAACAGTTGCTGAAATGGGTGAACCTACCGCAGTTGATGCCGAGGTCGTCGAAAAGGAATAAAGCGTCAGACGCATCTCCTTCATGATGAAGTAAGCATCACTCACATTGAACAATAAAAACAAAACCGCATACATGCGGTTTTGTTTTTGCGCTTGGTCTCAATCGGCCTCAAGCATCACTTAATCTCCAGTTGCCGTTCGCTTTGAGTTCTCCATATGACTTCTTTGGGTCACGACGATATTTCAGAAGTCCCGCGGCCGCTATCATCAGCGCATTGTCGGTCGAGAGCGATGCATGCGGTATATAGAGCGTTACCGAGAGGCTATCAGCCACCCTGGTAGCGAGTCGCTCGCGCAGGCGCTTGTTTGCAGATACGCCTCCGCCGATGAGCATAGTCTGTGCTCCGTGCTCCTCGGCTGCGCGCACAGTTTTCTCGACCAGAACTTCAGTCACTGCTTCTTCGAACTCTTTTGCGATATTTGCGCGCGTTTCATCACTTAAAGGACCGGATGCTTCGATGAGTTTCTTTGACAGGTAGAGAACCGAGGTCTTCAGTCCCGAGAAAGAAAAATCAAGATCTTTTGAATGCAGCATCGGGCGAGGGAGATCATATACGCCAGGGGTTCCGCTCATCGCAAGTCGTGATATCTCGGGCCCGCCGGGGTAGGGTAGTCCTAGGATGCGCGCGACTTTATCAAATGCTTCGCCTGCAGCATCATCCTTTGTCTCTCCTACTATTTCGTATACACCCCAGTCACGCATCAGTACGAGCTCGGTGTGACCACCGGAGACCAGGAGCCCGAGCACGGGGAATGCTACATCGGGTATCTCGAGCACTGTATTTCTCTGATTTCTCAGATTTTCCTGATCTTTCTGATCTTTTTCAATAAGCATTGAAGAGATCATGTGACCTTCCATATGATTGACCGGAACAATAGGCTTCTTCCATATCATCGACAGGGCTTTCGCGAAGTTGATGCCAACCCAGAGCGCGGGCTCAAGCCCCGGTCCCGAGGTGACAAGTATCGCATCGATGTCGGGAGTATCGACTGAGGGAAGGTCATTGATGAATGCCGCATACATCTCCGGCTCGCGGTCCATTATTTCCTGGAATTCATCGCGTAGTGGATGCTCGATGACGTGACGCGAGGTCTTCTTCTTCATTCCGGCTTCTTCGAGCACCGTGAGGAGGAGGGGGACAATGGCGCGCGCATGTTCGCGCTTGGCGAGCATGGGGAATACTCCTCCATATTCCTTATGGATATCTATTTGTGAGAGCACTTTGTTGCCGAGTACCTTAAGTGTCTTGCCGTCCTCAGTCTCCACGATAGAGATAGCCGTCTCGTCGCATGATGTTTCTATTGCCAGTACGCGCATAGAGGCATACTAACGAATTAGACCATATGGAGCAAGGAGATTTGACCATGCGTTATGCTTGCCACCTCAGGTGAAAAGAGTAAGAATGTTGGGATGAAGAGCGACCATGCAAAGCTGACCGACAAAGAGTATACAGAGAGCTTGGTCCGGCTCAGCGATCTGGTGATGAAATTCGGCCAGGTCGACAGAGTGACCCTACTTCCTGATGGAGTGACTCTCGAATCAGATACTGACCACACGGTGATGCTTGGTATCACTGCATGCGCATTCGCATCAGCCTTGATGCCTGAGCTTGATCTTGGCAAAGTGGCGCAATACGCACTGGTGCACGATTTCGTCGAAGTATATGCGGGCGACACTCCGACACTCGGCATATCACTTGAAGATAAGGGAGAGAAAGATGCACGCGAGCATCAGGCATTCCTGCGGATACAAAAAGAGTATACGCATACGTTCCCATGGCTTCCCGAGACCATCAAGGCATACGAGTCACTCACAGACCGCGAGGCGCGCTTTGTGAAGACGCTCGATAAGGCCATGCCGAAGATCACGCATCTCCTCAATAAGGGCGCGTACTTCAAGCAGACCGGGATGACCAAAGAGGTGCTGACAATTTGGTTTGAGCAGCATCACAAAGAGCTGAGCGAAGGATACGGCAAAGGACTTGATCCGCTGCTTTCCGCACTGCGCATACTCATGGACCGAACACTCGAGGAAGCGTTCTAGATCATTTACCTACTCTTCCCGTCGTATGGTGTGCGAGTCACTGATGCAAGATCAATGTTGTCGATACAGCGAATATTGACCGCGACCATGTTATTACCATGCAGCTCTCCGCGACCGAACGGCTCGATGCCGCACTCAGTACAGAATAGGTGCGCAATGACTTTTTTATTGAAACGATAGTCTTTGAGCGACTCCTCGCCCGAGATGAGAGTGAAGTCAGCTGCCGGTACAAAAGCGAGCAGTGCACCCTGCATCTGGCAGTGCGAGCAATTGCACTCGATAGCACCCTCAAGTTTCATCGTGACCTCGAATCGCACTTTGCCGCAATGGCATCTTCCCGTGTGGGTTTTTGTTTCCATAAGGGGAGTATAGCATGGGTGAGGTGGG
>JAYTVK010000073.1:0-4585 GCA_043744595.1 Candidatus Lloydbacteria bacterium | reverse complement strand
GATTCTTGTTCAGTTCGCGGTCTTTCTCAAGTCCCGGAACGATAGAGCCGGTGCGAATGTACTCAACCAAGACGCCGTGAAAATCATCTTCAAGGTGTGGGCTTCCGAGTGCCTGTGCATAACGAATAGATGCGAGTATTCCTTTCTCGGCGAGGACCAGGTAAAGCTCGCGCATCTTCTCCCGATGCGGAAGGGACGCGATACGTTCAAGGGCTTTTTCAAACTGCGGGTTCTCACTATTGCCCTGCGACGCTTCAACTTGTGCAGGGCCGGCGCTCTTTGCATATTCAGTAAGCGTCTGAGAGATGACCGCTTCGGGTTTTGCCGATACTGCTTCAGACGGCTGCGTGCGCTCGTTCTCGGCGACTTTTTCACGCAGATATTTTAGCTCCTCTTCAGGGGAAGAAAATTTCGGCAATTCATTTGACGGTGCAAAGTTCTCCATGAGACTTCTATTATATCGCAAACAGAGAAAGAATGACTACTTGTATCGAATATGCGCCCCCCCCAATTTCTATATTTTGACATCTACAAGATGCTCTTCAAGGAACGTGATCTGTTCTTCCGCCGTCTGCAGGTGGCCGAATTCCCTGAATGCTCCCCGACCGAATGTGTCGTTGAACAACTTTCCAAACGGGAGAATATTGCCGGTGAAATAGGCCTTTGTGAGCATCTCGAACAGATATTCGCGCCCTGCATCTAGTCCTTCACTAAATAGGTCGGGGCGTTTGCAGATGATACTATCGAACATTCTATACATCATACGTCGTTCAGGCATATATGTTCCCACCGGAAATTCAGTTCCATCCTCATCTTGAAAGAAATCTAAGGCCCAAAATGAGCGCGACAAATACTCAAGTTGTCGCGTGTTACCGGAAAAGTATTCCTCAGCTTTTCTTCGGTTCTCAGCAAGTTGTCTTCCAAAGCATTCGTCATCATCAGGTATCTTCGCCATCGAACGATTCGCAAGTTCTTCAGTGACTGCTTCATTGAGTGTGTTCAAGTAGGCATTTTCGACGCTTCCTTTCTTTTTTGAAAATGGCTCATGGACTCTAAGTCCGGAACGCAGCACTGCAACTCGCTTACCTTGATGTTCGTCAATCCAGGCTTGTGCTGCTCCATAACCTTTCAAGTGAAACATCTCGTGTGTCGCAAGACCAAGCGTACTGATATCTGAACGTTCCTTATTCGCCATCAATATATCCTGATCAAAAAACCTGAATTTCCCGATCGTGTCACCGTTCACATTGCCCAAACGTTCCTTCTCGTACACACGAACTTGCTCATCCGCGACCCCGTACACCGGCTGTCCATACCGAAGTCGATACTCATTCGTTGTCGCATTAGCGAAGTCAACCGAATCGCGCTCAACTTTCGTCATCTCGCGTTCTACTTGTTTTCTTTTATGAAGCCCGTGTGTCGCAGCAAATCTTCGGTTAAGCAATAATTCCCGCTGCTCTTCGTCCGAGGATAAACCTTCAATGCGTGAATACGAAAGCGGAATAAGGTGTCCGGTTTCTGCGGCGATCTCAACAAGCTTCATCGCAAGCTTCCTGTCATGTTGAGCTATTTCTTGTATCATTTTAAATACTCCCTCCGAAGGAATAGCGGCACCTTCAATGAGCTGTCTTGTAAGATCGGGTCTCGCCGCAACTCGCGCAGCAAGTTCGATATCTCCGATCTCTTCAATGATCCAGTCGTGGAATCTTTCAGGGGAAACGGGCCGAGAAAGATCGATGTCGATTTCTTCTTGATCGGATCGCAAGACGGAAGACCCTTCAAGCACAGCCTTAGGGCGCACGTCCTGTAGACTGTCAGATGGATCTGTTGTGGGCATACCCTCACCTTCGCTCAGGTTTGCGGCAAACGCAGCCCAATATGCGTCGCCTGCAGGCTCTTTTGGAGAGTGTGGCGGATCAAGCTCTGGTATTCCTTCGGGTTGATGTTCCATATCAATGATGACAGGCGGTCACGAATACATCTCGTCCTTTTTCTCTTTCAGTACGGTCGAGAACGTATCCATGAATTCCAGCAACAAGCGGAGCGGTGTTTCTATAACGACATCAAGAAATACCGCGAGGATATTCAGGCTTTCAAATTTTGTCACTAGCCAGCGACCGACGGACACAATAGGAAGGGCGATAAGCTCGACGGTAGTGCGCAGGAATCCTTCTTTGGTGCCAGAAAGCTGCATGCGATGTGCGCCATAGCGTACGCGGAACGAGAAATATAGCACCAGCGCAAGGAAGATCACGAATAAGAAAATATCGACGGCGTGGAATCCTAGGTGTTCGAGTGTCCAGGTGATGGCGACAATAAGACAAGTAAGAAGTCCGAAATAGAGCCCGAGTGCAACATCACCCAACATACCTTTCTTGATCAAACTTACTTCGGTCTTAGGAAGTTGTTTCGATGAAATGATATCGAACAGAAGAGCGACAATGCGCTTGGTGTTTCGCTCTGGCGGGGCCGTGAGTCCGCTGGTGGTCGCGAACAGAAGTGCCGGATGGAATAGTACATTGATCCCAATCGCGAGATAATTGAGCGGCTGCTTGAGCACCGTGACGTACATAGATTCTACGCCAAGTGCGAGTACCGCTTTTGTCGCAAGGATATAGACGACTGCACCGATCGCTTTCCTTCCTGCATGAGCGACATCACGGCGGTATATTTTTGCAATAGTCTCGCGTGCGCGCACCTCAAATCCGGAAGGGTCACTAACGATATCTCGAAGACCATCACCATACTCGAGCAGAAGTTCATGTACGACACTCACCGCAACCGAGTAGTTACGCATTTTGAGCATCAGCCGAAGAAGTAGCGGGTGGGTAAATAATCGTTCGCAGTCTGCGGTGAAAGCCGGTAGCTCCTTCGCGAGTCGTATCAGCTCTTCGTCTCCCGTGTGCGACCATGTCGGGTGCTCGTATTGCCATAACTTATACAGAAGAAGTGAATGATCTGCTCCAAACAGTGCCTTCCACGCTGCGAGATAAATGAGCTTGATCCTATCCTCATCACTCACCGTAACTCCTTCTATGACCAGAGTTTCATCGCCAATACGCGCAAGAAGCCGTACTGACGCTTCATCAATGTAGGTTGGGTACAAGTGATCCTCGATCGCGCCGGCACAAATATCGAGTAAATGTTTGCGTAGCATGAATACACGCTTGGCATGTGCATCACGCGTGGCTTCTCCCGAGAGGGCAAGGAACGTGGATACGGTGTGTATCACGTCCTGCTCGACATGACGTGATACTCGGTCCTCGGGAAGATATCCCCCCTTATAGAGATCGCGCAAAAGTCTTCCGGTCACCACTCGGGGGTCGCGCGAGAACCACATGATGCGCTTTGCGATGCGCTTGATGGCATATCTGCGCAGGGCATATTCTTCTTTGTTGTCGACTGAGGCACGGATCTTCTCGTATATGCGTCCTGCTTTAGCGGTGATCTGTCCGAGGAAGAACGGCGCATCGTCATCTGCATGAGCAAGTTCACCATCTTCGACATGCATGTGAGAGAGATACGAAAGTGTACTCTCCAGTCTACCGCCATGTACGGCATCATTTGTGTCTGTATCCATATATATATAGTATAACCGAAACTCGCTACTGGGCTGCGAGCGTGACGATCTCGGGGCCCTCTTCAGTGATAACAATGGTGTGCTCAAAATGCGCAGAGAGGCTTTCATCCTCGGTGACAATAGTGTATCCGTCGGGCATAAGGAGGATGCCTTCATTTCCCATCATGAACATCGGCTCGATTGCGACTGCCATATTCTTCTTGAGCAAGGGACCAGTTCCTTTATGTCCGTAATTTGGAATATGAGGATCTTCATGCACCTTGTGTCCGACTCCGTGTCCGCCAAGCTCGCGTACAATGCCATAACCGTTCTTGTTTGCCACTTTCTCTATTGCTGCACTGATGTCACCGATGCGACCGCCGACTTTTACCGCATTGATACCCTCGTAGAGCGAGCGCTCCGTCTCCGCAAGAAGTGTAGTTATTTTTTGTGAGACTTTTCCAACTGCAACCGTGATCGCAGAGTCAGTGATCATTCCTTTGTGGGATACACCCAGATCAAGACTGACAATATCGCCCTCTTCAACGATGCGGTCAAATGACGGAATGCCGTGGACGATCTCATCATTGATCGAGATACAAATTGCCGCGGGAAACGGCTTGATTGCCCCAGCCGGCTGATAGTTAAAGAACGGGGCACCATCGCCCATCTCCTTAATAAGGCGGTATGCCAGCTGATCGAGCTCGCCTGTTGAAACACCCGGGAGAGTAGCCTTTTTGACCTCCTGCAAGACATGCGCAAGACGCCGCCCGGATTCCCGAAGCAGCTCTATTTCTTCATCAGTCTTGAACTTTGCCATAAAACAACACTAACACAGCCATCCTCCTCCGAAAAGGTACCGTCGGATTTGAGTAATGTCATTTTGAGATGAGATGCGAGGCGCCGAGGTTGTGATACTCCTAAGACGTAGTCTGCTACGTTGCAGGAGTTCGCGACCGAAGGTAACGACGCAGATCGCTCAAAATGGCACTACTCTCCAAAGACGTTGGCGATAATTTCGCGATG
>JAYTVK010000072.1:0-1451 GCA_043744595.1 Candidatus Lloydbacteria bacterium | reverse complement strand
CCGGCGAGCCGCCGTTCGAGTCTATCTGGAGGACTATCGCCTTGATGTCGGATGAGGAGTTGGCATCCTCTATCTCGCTGACGATGGTCTCAGAATCTATTGATGATTCGTAACCGCCGCCGTTTGGATCGGTCGGATCACTTGAGGGTGCAGTAGGAACGGTCGAGAGGCTGCCCTCGAGACGCACTATCTGTACATTGCATGCGGGTGCGAGTGCAGTATCAGGAAGCACTTTGTTCCATGAGGAGGATGCGATCACCTCTTTATCAAAGACACCACCGAGTGAAAGTCCTGCGACGGTTGCGGTGATGGCGATGGCTGCGTAGATAAGATATTGCGTGGTGCGTTCGTTCATGCTCGATTTATTTTACTAGATTATTTAGCTTTTGTCTTTTGTCTTAACGACGAACTGGAACATTGAAAAATATATACAGTTAAGTATTCGACACGTAAATCTTGTTTATTTCGAATGCAATCCGAAGTCTTGGACCGAAACAATGCAAGGGAATTATACTAAACTTTCATAATTTGGATGCAATTCTATTTTTTCGAGCAAAAGTGTTCGAGAAGCTGTATGAGCTATACTGCTTCCGAACCTTTTGTGATGAAAAAATTGAAGGGCGCCAAATTTGAAAGTTTTATTTGAAATAAGCTCCTAGTACATACTGCTCCACCATGCGATGCGTATTGAAGAACGAACCATTCACCGCTATCGACTGACGCATCACCTTGACCCATTCACCGCGTTCATTTTCATAGCGCGGGATGATGACGTATTCGAGTTTGGTGTACATGTCTTCTGCGTCCTCTGCATCGCCACCGACACTCTGCATGCCTTCGGGGTGCGGACCAATGGACCAGCCGGTCACGCCTTCGATATTGCCTTCAAGCCACCAGCCGTCTAAGACCGAGAAATGGGGCACGCCGTTGAGTGCGGCTTTCATACCTGAGGTACCGGATGCTTCCTGTGGACGAGTCGGAGTATTGAGCCAGATGTCGACACCGGCAACCAGGCGCTTTGCCATCGCCATATCGTAATCTTCGAGGTACACACATTTGATCTTCCCTCCCAGATGCTTGGTGCTGTTGATGATGTGCTGGACCAGGAGCTTGCCTTCTCTGTCTTGCGGATGCGCTTTGCCGCCGTAAATGATCTGGATGCCGCGCGACTTCTCTGCAATGCGTGTGAGACGGCCGATATCACGAAGCAAGAGATCGGCGCGCTTGTATGTTGCGGCGCGGCGCGCAAAACCGATGGTAAATGCATCAAGCGAGAGGTCGGTATGATATTTCTCATTGATATAATCGATCAGATTCTTCTTGGCCTCTTCGTGTGCCATCCATAATTCTCCCTGCGGGATAGAGAGTGCGTAGCGTAATGAATACGGATCACTTCGCCAAGACGGAAGGTAGCGGTCGTAGAGCTTGGCGAACGGCTCGGAGATCCAGCG
>JAYTVK010000071.1:0-1465 GCA_043744595.1 Candidatus Lloydbacteria bacterium | reverse complement strand
AGAAAATTCGGTTTCGGTTCTGCACTCTGTCGCACGAGCTCCATGATGCGCTCTCTCGGCTCATCCTGGTTGTCATCGGCGAGATGGAAGGTGCTGTGGTGAATACCGATGGATGTTTCGACATTCAATTCTTTGTGCATCTGCATCGCCTGTACCGGAGAAGTATGTACCCCGCCCATGAACCACTCGGGGCGGAACGCACCAATAGGCAAGAGTCCGAGGCGGAATTTCTTATAGTGACTGCGAATACTCTCGGTGAAAGGCCCGTAACCGGTATCGCCCGCGAAATAGATATCCCCGCCCTTCGTCTCTATGACAAAGCCGCACCACAGCGTCTTATTGCGGTCAGAAAGTGAACGCGACGAGAAATGTTGCCCGGGCGCACAGACGATAGAGATACCCTTGTGCTCAAATCTGTCCCACCAATCCATATCGTGCACACCCGAGATATGTCTCGCCATGAGATACTCTGCATTTCCTAGTCCTGCGAGTATCGGCGCCTCCCACTCTCTGCGGATACGTGCGAGTGTTTCCACGTCCATGTGGTCATAATGATTGTGTGAGATAAGTACCAGGTCGATATGCGGGAGGTCTTCGAATGTGAGCCCCGGGTCGCGGTATCTGGCGGGCCCAAGGAAACTGAAGGGACTCGCGCGCTTCGACCATATCGGATCGGTGAGTATATTGAGTCCTTGAGTCTGGATAAGTAGTGTCGAATGATTGATGAAGGTCGCCACGAGTTCATCCCCTTCCACGCGTGATGCGGGTTTTGCTGTGTTGTTATTATTTCTCCACTTCCATGAATGTGTCTTACGCGCCATCATCCACTTGAGCATTGAGCGCTTGCTCATTGCAGGCTTGCGGCTCTTGAGAGGATTCTCGATGCCATAGCTATAGAACACCGTGCCGTTGAAGTGGTCACTCTCAGGACCCTTGTATCCCTTTGATGCAAGAAAATGGTCGGTCAGTTTTATTGCAATGTACAGGCCGAAAAAAGTGAAGATAACATCCATAAAAATGGTGAGAAGATCTAGAGAAGACCCCAGCGAGCTTCACCCTCGCGCTTATTTTTAAGATACATAAGACCCCAGATGGAGAGCAGACTGAACACCGGAACGAGCGGGTCGAAATGTTGCCACTGATGATGCCCCATGAGTGTGAGGATAGAAACGATAGAGATGACCATCAGGAGAAACAATGCCGTGCCCGCCGTTTTGTGGTGATACAGTCCGAGCGCACAAAAGATCTCTATTGCTCCGACCACATAGTTTGATCCGGTCGGATACCCCCAGTCATGTGCGAACATAGTATTGAGCTTCCCCATGAGGCACAGTACTCCGACACCAAGGAAAAGTACGGTCATAAGTGCGAGTAGCACCCAGCGAATAGCCTTATATACATTCATCGACATGTGCATGTATGCAAATTATGACATACACACGGAGCCTGAACAAGTCGAAGAAAG
>JAYTVK010000070.1:0-1472 GCA_043744595.1 Candidatus Lloydbacteria bacterium | reverse complement strand
CTCCTCTCGGTCATGCTCGGTTCACAGACCTCGCTAACTGGCGTCAACTGGAATCAACCCCTGTACCTTGGTGTGGAGATAGGAGGATCTACCACTCCCGCCTGGGACGGTGAGATGAGTCCACGCAAGGTCATGGGCACGGTGCCTGCCGCATTTGTCGCGGACACACTCGATGGTCTCGACTCGTCCTCATTCGTCAGAAGTGATGCCACTACCACCATCACTACCAACACTGCACAGACCTCACTCACCATCAATCAGCAGGGAAGCGGCAGCATCCTTGATCTCCGGTCCGCAAACATCTCCCTTGTCTCCTTCCTCGCAAGTGGCAATGTCGGTATCGGCACCACTTCTCCCTATGCCAAGTTAAGTGTCGCAGGAGACATCGTCGCACGTGCATTCATCGCGACCTCAAGTGCGACCAGCTCGTTCACCGGTGGTATCAGCACCAACCTGCTTAATGTCACCGGTAACAGTACCTCCACCTTCGCAAACGGTATCGCACTTGCGGGAGGTTGTGTCACGGTTGGAGGCTCCTGCCTCACTCAAGGCATGACCTCGCTCAATGGTCTCACTGCAAGTACGCAGACCTTCGCGACCGGTACCGATGCCAACATCGCATTCACCATCGTTTCCTCAGGTGCGACCCACACCTTCACCCCTTCATGGGTCGGTACACTCGCTGCCACCCGTGGTGGTACCGGACTCTCCACCATCACCCAGAACCAGCTCCTCCTCGGTGGGGCAGGCAACACCTGGAATCAGGTTGCGACCTCATCCTTGGGACTCCCGCAGTTCACCGATCTTGCCTCATATCTCTCACTCACCAATTGGTACTCCACCACCACTGATCAACTCGCAGAAGGTGTGACACGCTTGTACTTCACCAATACGCGTGCGGATGCACGAGCAGATGCACGTATCGATGCCACCACCACACTTGCGCAGCTCTTGTCACTGCCGAATCTGCAGAGTCTCACGGTCGCAAACAGTACCTCGACCAGTGCGACGAGTACGAATTTGTATGCGGGGAATGGCGTGCTTGCCAACGGGACTATTACGAGTCTTTCTGTCACCGGTGCGATCATTGGCAAAAGCACGACGACGAATGCTACCTCGACCACACTCGCAGTCACCGGCAACTCGACTTCCACCTTCAATAACGGCATCTCTCTCGCCACGGGCTGCTTCTCGGTGGGAGGTACATGTCTCTCTTCCGGAAGCTCCGCTTCCGGTATTGCGGGCGCCATCCAGTTCTCTAACGGTGCAGGCGCATTCTCTGCCGACGCCACCCGCTTCTTCTTCGATAACACTACAAAATCTCTGGCACTTGGCACTTCCACCGCCTACGCCAAGCTGTCACTCCAGGGTGTGTATGGTAATCAGCAGACCTTGTTTGATATCGCTTCCTCCACAAACGCAAACGGCAGTGCGACAACTTCTCTCTTTACTGTCCTTGCGAACGGAAATGT
>JAYTVK010000069.1:0-1487 GCA_043744595.1 Candidatus Lloydbacteria bacterium | reverse complement strand
CGGCAATACCCATCGCGACAAGTGGTGCAGCTGCAACACCGAGAATACTTGCGGTAGCGGTCCGCACCAGTGCGCCTCCCACTGCATAGTATCCGCGCTCGGCTCCGACCGACTTGAGTGCGGCGGCAAATGCACTCTGATCTTGGATGTTCTCAAGTTCTTTCGCGGCATCAGGGCAGGTCTGCATGAATCGCTGCATCTCCATCTGGCTTTCGATCTTTGCGGTGGCTTTGATGGCATTCTCCATACCCCCGGCATCTGCCATGCGGTTCATCAGTACTCCACGCTGCAGTTCATAGATATCCTTTGCTTCTTTGAAGGCTTCTTTCTGCGCTTTGGTCGCACCCTCTCCACCCCAGTCCTGTGGGATCTTAGAGAACTTGGTGGCCTGTTCATTGAATACTTCTGCCACTTTGGCTACCTCAGGAGAAAGTCCTGCGGTCTCAACATACTGCATCTCAAGTGTGCCGTCTTCTCCTTCCTTGATGGCAGGGCCGAGTTCTTTCATGCCGGTGACCATCTGCTCGAGTGCCGCTTTGTGTGTATCAATGTCTCCGTTTTGTATCTCGAGAGCGGTCTGCTTCTTCAGCTTCACCACGTCATACTGTTTGGTGAATGAGCGCTTGAGTCCGTTCCAGATCTTCTTTGGGAAGCTGGCATCCTTCTGGAGTGCGGCATATGCTGCAGCTTCTCCTTCGACTGCTTCTTCAGCAATACGACCGACGGTGAGTTGTGCGAGATTTTCGAGCGCCTGCTTCTGCTGCCCGCGTGAAAGTGTTTCGAAACCTTTGATACTCTCGAGTCCTTCTTTGGTGATGCCGGGAAATTTTTCGGTAAATGACGCAATGATATCATCGGCGATCTTTTCTTTGGCTTCAACCAAAGTGGCGGGTGTACGCTCATCGCGCGAGAGACGCGGTTCCATGGGGACCAGTTCGAGCTCTTGGGCGGTGGCAGGGGTATTGGGTGTGAGTTCTTCTTTCGGGACCAGTTCCCAGTCAGGAACTTGGATACCTCCCAGTTCAGTGGGGTCGATGTCTACCTTTCCATCAAAGTTGAGGTTGATGTCCGGAACGGCGGGTTGATCGAGATTGAGGTCCAGCGACGAGGAGACGACTTCAGTGAGGATAGGGAGTGGAGCGGGGGCGGGAGTTGTCTCAACAGCGTCAGCAAATCCGTGTCCGGCAATGTCTGCGGCACCTTCAGGGAGATAGCTTGCTGCATAGTCCTCAGTTGCTGTTTCACCGACAACAAGTTCTGCCTGCAGTTCTGAGGCAGGTGGAGGAAATGAGACTACGTTATCATATGTCTCGTCATTGGCAGCAGCCGGAGGGGTGTACTCTTGTGGTGCTGAGTCCGGAGAAGAATCAAATGATGGAGGCATGACTTAAGTGTGAAGTTATATGCTTCAATCATACAAAGAAGTACGAAAAAAGCCACCTTTTTTAAGCCTGCGTATGATTTCCCTCTACAAAGGGTTGGTGTCA
>JAYTVK010000068.1:0-17572 GCA_043744595.1 Candidatus Lloydbacteria bacterium | reverse complement strand
TGATGCCGGTCGCAAACCTTGAGGAATGGGCGAAGACTCCGGAAGAGGAACGCAAGAAAGAAGAAGCCAAGTTAAAGGAAGAATGGAACATGTGGTTTGCCAAGCACTCGGGCAGCATCAAGAATACCATCGCACTCGGAAAGACCAAGCGTGTTGAAAAAGATACGATCACCGATGTGAAGAATGGCGCCATGCTCTCTTCGTATGTTGAAGCCGAGTCTCATGAGGCGGCGGCTGCGCTCTTTAAAGACCACCCGCACCTTCAGCTCCCCGGTGCAACCATCGAAGTGATGGAGACGAGACAGATGTAAATATTCATCCAAAGGCAGTCTTTGGAGTATTTCAAATTCACTCACTTTGCCTGTCGGCAAAGTGAGTGAATTTATATTTCTCTTTATTTCCCTTCGTTTTGATAGAGCATGATATGATCTGTTCATGACAAGCAGACCAACAAAGCTATGGTTCAAGGCGCATCGTTATGGATACGGCTGGACTCCCGCAAGCTGGGAAGGGTGGGCGATGATCGCACTCTATTTCTTGTCAGTATGGGGAGCATTTACCTGTTCGTATATGCGTGCCACATCTTCTCCCGAAGATTTCATTCTATACCGTTATATTCCTCAAGTAATCGGGCTGACATTCATGCTGCTTTTTATTGCATACCTGAAAGGGGAAAAGCCACACTGGTCCTCCGGCGACACAAACAAAAAAGAGAAGAAGTAGTCCTCGATACGCAGAAGTACTTCGACGAGTGCGGTGCAGTGTTCGGCTCCTACTTCTTACTTTCCTGCTATCTTCCGTGCAATTTCGTGTCGGGCAATGTTTCGTTCTTTTTCACAAAACAATCGAACCAAGAGAGCGATATCATTTTTTGATGAACGGATTCTCCATGTTAAATACGATCTTTGAAGCGGTATTGATCTCGTCCGGATGGATGCCGTATTTCATCTGATAGAGTTTACCGACTGCACAGAAGAGTGCGGTACTATACTCAAATCCGATCTGCTGTGAAACATGTTTGACCGACTGTTCCGACTTGCCCTCGACTTCGACGAACGGTTCGAGGAACGGCCATTCATCAATAGTGATATCAACTCCATCGAGACGCCATAATTCGCGGTGGGTTTCCTGATAGGATTTCGGCTCGCAACCGATCAGTGTCAGCAGGTCGACGGCATTCGCAAAACTATCGATGGTTAGACAGAGTTCTTTTTGGTCTTCGATATTTTCACCGTCGACTATCTTGAGACTCAGTATGGTCTTGTCTCCTTCGTCGCGTACCCGCAGCCATGCGTCAGGCGAGCGTTTTTCTTTCGGCAGGTGGAACGGAATGCGCTTCTGCAGATATTCGGGACGTATCAATTCCGCGCCGGCTTTTTTCAGCCGTGCTCGAACTTCATCTTTATTGATATCAGTAAATGTCGCTTCGTATTCGATCTCCATATCAAAATGGTACTGTATCTGCAATATAAATACAAAATATGCTGAAAAAGCAATACTATTCGTTCTCTGTTTTATAGCCGCTAATAAAATTGCCCCGCAGTTGCGGGGCAATGTGATGCGGGGCCGGCTAGGACCTCGGTTTGTCCTTGCAGGAAACATCCTTCATGTTTTTGCCGGCGGGGGTCTTGAGCACCTTTGCGGTGGCAGTACCCACGATGCCTTCGAGTGTCGGCGGCAGTGGGTTGGTTTCATTGCTTTCGTACCGGCGCCAGACGCCATCGTCGAGCACATAGGTCACTATCTGTGCAGGCCGCGAGCGGTAGTCGGTATGCGACTCCATGAACTTCTTGCCGTCGGCAGAGAAGACGCTGATGCTCATTGAAAGCTTTGCAACCTTCGGGTTGATGGTCGGCACCTGCTTCATGAACAGCGTGCTTTGGAAGCGCACGTCGGTAGTGGTGACGCAGTCGCTCCAGTCAACGCGCTCCCACTTATTGATATCGCCGGGAATCGGCGGACTATCGATGGTGGCTTGAGCATTCACGAGAGCGGAGGAGAGGAGAAGGGTGAGGCCGAGCAAGTGTGCGAACATGAGACTCCTTTTGTTGTTGAGGTGAGCAATATGCTGTAATACATAATACACTATTTTAATAAAAAGTCAATATTACGGGGAGTAAGAAAATATCTCTATATTCGTCATTATTGTGTGGGCTAAAAAGCGCTTGGCTGCGCACACCCCTCCCGATGTCGAGAATATTAGTACATTATTTGTTCATTCATTTTTATGTTCAAAAAAATATCTATCGCAGTCGTGCTCGTTATTAGTGCCTTCTCCGCAAGCGTGGCATATGCATCGACCACTATCGCGCTTTATCCTCAGCCGGGAGTGACTCTGATGGGAGTCAGCTGTGGTGGTATTCATACCACGACATACGTCACCGGCTTTGATATAAACGGTAATATTACCGGTGAAGAATACTCATGGACACGCTGTGGTGGTTCGGGACGCGGCGGCGGATACAAGACGCATACCTATACCGCTTGGCATGCTATTGTGTGGGATACGAACGGGGTCGCACTCGTAACGCTTCCATATGATGGCGTCGCTCTGGACGCATCGTTCACCGCAACCGATACGAGCGGAAACACTATTGATAATCTCGGATACAACGTCGCGGAACTCATCAAAGCGTAGCAGTGATGATAAAAAAACGAGCACACTCAGTGCTCGTTTTTTTTGTGACTTTTTTCGGCAGTGCGGAGGTACTTGCCACTCTAGTGATCTGGATATATTCCGACGCATCGCAATCTGATAGACTTCGTATATGACCGAACACCAGCCCGATCAGAGTGACTCGCAACAGGAAGCGTACGAACACATTCCCTCTGCCGAAGAAGTGGGGGAGATCTTCTCGCAGCTCTTGCCGGGCGAAGTATATACCGAAACAAAAAGACTCGAAGATGAGCAAGGTCTGTATCGCCTTGATGTTGCGATACAGAGCGCGGACGGCAGTGCTGAATACTCGTATACGCGTAAAGGCTCGTATCCAGGGGCAGGGACGAGTGCGGACACTGTGGTGAATGTTATTTTCTACGACAGTGATGGTATGCCCATCAGCGGATCTTCAGTTGCAAAATGCAATAACGGCAATTGGACCCTCACCCCGTAGAGAAGCATAAAAATAGAGAAGCATGAAAGTAGCGATGCATAAAAAATCGCCCGCACGCACATGTGTGCGGCGGACGGAGTGCTGATGCGTCAGTGCGAGAGCAGTGAGCCGTCGACCAGAAGGCTGACGTAGTCGCCGATGATGCCGTCATGCTCGCGGCTGTCGTACACCGCGGGGACGATGCCGGTGGCCATGTTGAGCGAGCACACGGTCTCGATGCCAATGAGTGCGGCGCGCAGACGGGTGACACGAAGCCGAGCTTCGGTCCGCTTCTCTTCTTCGTCGCCCGCTTCGCTGAGTCCGCGCTCAAGGCGCACGATGCCTTCCTTGATGCCTTCCTTCAGCATTTCAACGACGGAGAAAACCGGTAGTATGGGCATAGTCGCTCCAAAAGTTGCACATGATTCCTTACGCAATCTACAACACTTATTGAAATACGCAAGTCTTATAAAAAAAATTGCCCACGACCTCTCAAATGAAGAGGTCACGGGCGAGGTTCAGGAATGCATGCGCGGGAGCACGTAGACCCATGTTGCGATCATGACGACAACCGACCAAGGGGCGGCAACGGTCGTTCGGTACACGTACGGGCTCAAGTGTGTGAGCACGATGCCCCAGGCAGGGGTGAGCGTCAAAAAGAATGAAGCGAAGAATCCGGCGAACGCGGTGAATACGCCGACTCCGGTATCCTCCATCATGATGAGCTTGATGCCGATGCCGGAAACGATTCCGCAGAGGACACCGAACAGGATGGCGAAGCGAACGTGGGTTGTCATGGTCGTACTCCTATCAGGGTTGTGGGTCTTTTGCTATTCTCAATAATTTAGTGTGATTGTCAAATCACAGCATCGCACTTCGCGGGTTATACTAAGTGAAATGAAACGCACAGTATTTGCGGTAGCAATATGTTCACTGCTCATTCTGCCGACACTCGCGTTCGCGCAGACTGTACGCAACATTGAATTCCCGGTCGGTGGCCCAAATAGTTTTCGTGACGATTGGGGAGAGCCGCGCGGGGGAGGCACTCGTACCCACAAAGGCAATGACATTATCGCACCAAAGATGACGCCGCTTGTCGCTGCGGTCGACGGCAAGGTCTTGTTCACCGTCTCTCCGCAAGCATCTTGGGGATATGAGATATGCATCGTCGACGCAGATGGTTATCAATACGACTATCTGCACGTGAACAATGACACTCCCGGCACCGACGACGGCAAGGGCGGCGAGGTACATGCGTATGCGCCCGGCATCGCCGCAGGCGTGAGTGTTTCGCGCGGTCAGCTCGTCGGCTGGGTCGGCGATAGCGGCAATGCCGAAGACACTGTGCCGCACCTTCACTTCGAGATCCATGATCCGTCGGGAGTCGCATTCGATCCATACCAGAGTCTGATAGCGGCGACTGGTGCCTATCGTTCAAGTAATGATTCAAAGAGCGTCACTCCCGATGTGCGCGCATCGCTTGCAGGAGTACAAGACGGACGACCGGATGATGTGTTCAAGTCAGGGCTTGATGTAGGATCCTCCGGTGATATCGTCAGACAGTTGCAGATCTCACTGAAGGTACTCGGACTGCTTACCGGAGACAGTGTGACCGGATACTATGGTCCGAAGACCCGCGCTGCAGTGATGGAGTTCCAGAAGAGGCAAGGACTCGAACAGCTCGGCAATGTCGGACCCAAGACGCGAGCACTCCTCAACCGTGGTCTCGCCGCCGGGGTGCTTCAGGAATATAAGCCGTTCTACAATGATGCAGAGAAGCAGGCGATCATCGATGCACAGAAAAGGCAGCAGCAATACGAAATAGACCAGCGCAACAAAGCGATGGGACTGTAGTTTGATCTGGTATAAAAAATGTCCGCGAACTTTCGTTCACGGACGCTGTTTGTGTACCTTGCTACTGCTCACCGCCTTCGATGAGCGGTTTGTTTGCGACTGCGTAACACAGATCGCGTAGGTTTTCGTACCGCTTTGCGCCGAGGAGTTCGACCGCGTAGTGATTCGGCAATCCCATGCGCTCTGCATCGTCCGGCCATCCGAGATAGAGTTCACTGATGTCCCGTTTTGCGGCGCGGAACATGCCGAGCATGATCCCGAGCTCGAGGTTCGTGTTGAGGCCGAGCAACTCGTCTGCCTTGCGCGGGATCCAGAATGTCGGGTGCGATGCCGTCAGCAGGCGGGACGATTCCCACTCGTGGATGTAGTGGCGGTCAGTGAAGTCTCCTTTCATCTCGAGACCGCGCGGCTCGGGCACATGGATGTAGCCCTGCCATCCGGCTTCGCGCAGATATGCGACAGCTTCCGCGCGCCAGTTGTACTCGATCAGCTGATGACGTGAGGTCGGCCCTGCGAGAAATACGCTGCCAAGCGAATGAATCCTTTCGAAGTCCGGAAACACCGTGTCGTCGTAGCACTGCACCAAGGGGTCGAGCCACATCGCTTTGAGTGACTCAAGTTGCACATGATGTGCAGCAAGGTACGCGACGGCCTTCATAGGAAGGATCAAAGAAGTTGAGTCGGTCATGTTGCGCTCCGATTGAGAGTGATCAGGTTGAACAGGAAAGAAGAACGGTCCATCCGTAAACTACAACATTGCTGCCCAAAAGCAATCAGGTTGGTATAATACTAGTGTATGAAAAAGCCATTTTGGTTCATCCTTCCATTATTGGTCATGCTCGCACTGTTTTGTTATCCGTATTATGAGACGCGCGACGCTCCCGCGCATGACGGCAATACCGTCATCGGTTACCCGCTCACTGCGTATAGTTTCGGGGGAGGCAGGTGCACTAGTGGGGCATGTCCTCCGAGAAGATATCCGGCAAATATTTTCATTGATATGATACTGCTACTTGGCACGCCGTTCGTGGTGCATTATGCCGCGCGAAAGGTGCTGACGCGTTAGCGTATCATCGGCGATATAAACCTGTGATATAAACAAAGCATGAATGAAAATCAGAATAACCCGTTTCAGGGTGTAACACTCGAAGCTATCCTGAACTATCTTGTAAAAGAGCACGGCTGGGTATCGCTTGCACAGCGCATTCCCATCAACTGCTTCCAAAAGAACCCGAGCGTGAAGTCGAGTCTGACATTCTTGCGCCGCACTACTTGGGCGCGCGAGAAGGTAGAGGACTTGTATCTCGAGACAAAACGGCGCGAACGCGACAAGGAACATGCGCAAGAAAAAACCGCTTGAGTAAACAAAAAACCGCCGGGCCACGTATGTGGCTCCGGCGGCGGGGTAGAGGTTACGCACTCCTGAAACTCGCAAGTGCGCGCTCGAGATGGAGCTGCTCTGCTCTTGTGAGTGGTGTCAGCTTACCGTTTTCGATGCGTACGAACAGTGTCGTTCGCTCGTCGAATGTCGGACCGAGCTGCGCGTCCAGAACTTCGAAGTATCCTTGCTGCGGCGTTTGTCTGTCGTGCATTCTTCCGAGCGCTTTCACCACCCGTTTGCCGAACTCCGGATCTTCGATCATGTGCGCGTCACGAGCGCGGTCGATAGCGATGATGCTGTAGGTTGTCACTTCGAGCTCCTTCTAAGGTACATTGTCTTATCCTCAATCAATCACATCTTCATGCTTTTATGCAAATCAGATCACATGTAGTACAGTAGTAATGAGTGATGCAACCTTATCTTAGCGGATGAGTTATCACTTATGAAGACGCATAGGCATCTTCATACAATTGAATAGTGCGTTATCCAGAGTGCGGAGTAGGGAATTGGCCCTTTGATCCCGCCGGCAACCCGAGTCGTTTCATCATGATTCAACAAGCGGGTGCTCCTTCCAACCCTTCATGGGGAAGATAATTGTCGTTTACTCTTCCGCCATTTAGCGGGTTTTTTATTATGTTCGGACATACACATTCGGCGAGCTACTTTGTTGTGGAGCCTCTACGTCTCGGTCAACATATATGAATATGTCTTCCTCGTCGTCTCTCCACGCCTCGTATCTCATCCAAATGAGTAAGTCCGATTAGCGAGCGGAAGCTCACCAGTAAATTTATGAGTGGAACAAAGAATGTTTATACCGTAGAGAGTGTGACAAACGGTCACCCTGACAAAGTGTGCGATCAGATATCAGACGCGATACTCGATGCGTGTCTTGCGCAGGACCCAAAGAGTAGGGTCGCGGTCGAGACCTTCGGCAGTCATGGACTTCTGGTCCTTGGCGGCGAACTCACCACCAGTGCAAATATCGATGCAGAAGCAATTGCACGTAAGGTGTACCGAGATATCGGATACACTGACCACCTGAATGTCATCGTGCATATCGCAAAGCAATCGCCTGATATTGCACAAGGAGTCGACCAAGAAGGTGCGGGTGATCAGGGCATCATGTACGGATATGCCACCGACGAGACGCCGGAATATCTGCCAAAAGGAGTAGCACTCGTGCATCAACTCACACGCGGGCTCGAAGAGTTGCGTGCAAGCGGCAAGCTCACATGGTTGAGGCCCGACGGCAAAGCACAGGTAACAATTGCAGACGGTAAGGTGCGCACCGTGCTCGTCTCCACTCAGCACGATGAATCTGTTTCACAAGAAGAAATAAAAAGCTCACTGGTCCAGCACCTCATTGAACCACTGGTCGGCACGACCAATGGCATAGAGATATTAGTGAATCCGACCGGACGCTTCGTGCAGGGCGGATTTGAAGCCGACGCGGGACTGACAGGCAGGAAAATAATGGTCGACACCTACGGAGGACTGGTGACACACGGCGGTGGCGCGTTCTCCGGGAAGGATGCGACCAAGGTCGACAGGTCCGCCGCATACATGGCGCGCTTCGCCGCAAAGAACATCGTCGCAGCGGGACTCGCAAAGAGCTGTCTGGTTTCGCTTGCATATGCCATCGGTCACACCGAGCCACTCATGGTGCATGCGGAGAATGAAAAAGGCGAAGACATCTCGCACATCGCGCAGAAATATTTTGACTTCCGCCCGCGTGCCATTATCGAGCGCCTCAAATTGCGCCGTCCGATATTCGCTCCGACCGCAGCTTACGGTCACTTCGGCAAAGACGGGTTGCCATGGGAAGAAATTGTTGCGCTTGCATAAATGCATGACACTCTGATTGACAGGTTCACGAGTTCGGATACGCTATGCATGGAACACCGTACACCATCCGAAAACACTCCAGCAAACAATTCAGAAAGGAACACCATGAACCTGCATCGAGTCTACCCGCACACGCTTCCGGCTGTCGCCGAGGGAGTGCGCGACCCTGAGGCGCATCTGGTCTTGAACAAAGACGAGTTCGACATCGTGGTCGATAAGAAACGTAAGACCGTCACGCTTCAGCACAAGTCCTCGGGCTTGCCGATAGTGCTCCCGCTCTCCGCGCTCTGGGTATTTGTCCCGCATCGGGAGGTCAGCCGCACCTTCGACTCCCCGAAGGCCATTGTATCCACTCCGGACGTCGGTTGGGGAGGCACGGGTATGCGCTAAGCATCCGAGAAAGAACGCGATAAGGAATGAAAGAAAGAACGAAAGGCCCGGCTTGCAAGACTGGGCCTTTGTTGTGTGCCGTATGAGGTAGTATAATTAAAAATAATTACAATCTAGCGCAACACTTATGATCGCACACTCAGCACTTGTCGTAACAAATTATGAAGTAGCTAAGAAATTCTACTCGGCGCTTTTAGCACCACTCGACTATAAATTATATATGGATGTTCCCGAGTATAATGCGTTCGGTTTTCTTGAAGGTAAACATTCAAGCTTCTGGCTCGCTATCAAAGAGAAGTCAGCGGAGACACATGTCGCATTTCTCGCAAGCACAAAAGAAGCGGTTGAAGCATTTCACAAGGCCGGACTTGCAGCAGGTGGGACAGACAATGGCGCACCCGGATACCGCACTGACTATAGCCCCGGCTACTATGCGGCGTTCATTTATGACGCGGACCACAACAACGTCGAAGCTGTATGGTACGACGAAGTAAAAGAAGCAGAAGCAAAGAAATAAATTGAATGAAAAAGCCGCTCAAGTTACCAAGAGCGGCTGAAGACCTCTTTCGAGATCAAGGAGGAGAGAGTGTGCCGAGCGGTCAGTGCACGGCGTGCTTGGCGATGGTCATGATGACCAGCACGACGGCGAATCCGCCAGCGAGGCTGAGGGTGCCGATCAAGCAGGCGCGCTTCAGCTGGTCGCTCCACGACGTGGTCGAAATGACGCGGGCAGGCTTGAACGGGCGGATCTTGGGAATCGGGCGATTCGGATCGCGGAGGTCACGGGGCATGGATTTCTCCTGGTAGTGAAAGGACATTCGGTATCTGACTTATACATATTAGCATACTATAGCTAATATGTCAATAAATTTCATGAGAGCTATTTGCTGTTTTCATTAGTTGTAAGCGTAACAAAAAAACCGCCTGGCCTGTGAATTACACAGGGTCAGGCGGTTCGGTTTCGTCGCAGGCTGTTCAGCGTTGCATTGCCGTCATCTCGAGGTAACCGAGTTGGAGGTTGCTGATGAGCTGACGCTTGTCGCCGAAGCGGGTCGGCTTGCGTACTTCGAGACGGACCTTCTTCTTCGGCGGCTGTGCAGCCTTGACGCTCGGTTTCGGAGCGCGCACGACGCGCTTGTGCCGGCGCAGGCCGCGGATGATCAGACGCTCACGCAGCGTCGGGTCGGCTTGTAGTCTGGCGAAGTTCGTCGCGTTGATCGTCTTCGCGATGCCGATGAGCGCGCTGGTGACCTGGCGAGCGCAGTCCTCCTGGTCGGTGCACATGAGCTCGTGCTTCTTGGCGAGGTCGATGGCCTCCCAGAGCGAAAGCGTGCGCGCGAGCAGCGCGACTTGGATCATGTGGCGGAAGTGACAGACCGTGTCGACCTCCAAACGGTGGAGTTTGGCCATAATGACGGCCAGGTCGGCGATTTGCTTGCGCTTTGCAATTGTCTCACGTTGCATGTATCTTCTCCGGTTGCGGTTGACGAACAGTGACACGAAAAAAGCGATAAGAGCGGTCTAAGTGAGCATTGTTCTATATTGCCTGTATGCTGTCAATGACCTTTGTGAACAGATAAAAAAGCCACCCGTGGGTGGCGTGTCAGGTGCGGATGCCGAATACTCAGGCGGGGAGTCCGTACGCTACTCTGCGGCCGGCTTCGACGGCACTGCGCAGCACGAACGTGGGGTAGACCCAGGTGAAATCGGGTTCATCGCCCTTGTGGACGACGTGCCCTTCGGCATCGAATGCCATCGGCTCTTGTCGCTTGTCGGCCTCAGTGTAGGGCAGGTCCCTGAATTCCTTGAGCGTTCTGTTGCCGATGAACATTTCGCCGGGCCTCTGGCAGACGTGAGACATCTTCTCGTTTGAAAGTACGGTCATCATCACTCCTTCGTTGTATGGGTTGGGGTGGAACTCGTTTGATATTACAATGGAACTTCGTCTTGTCAAATGACAGACTTTTGCTATACTCGATACGCCCTGCATCAGGCAGCCGCTCTCTATTTATATAGTAGAGAGAGGAAAGTCCGAACTCCCACCCTGATCAAAGGGTTAAGAAGGTAGCGGGTAACGCCCGTCGTACGCAAGTATAGAGGTGCGAGCAGTGACGCTTCAGACGAAAGAACGAAGCATCCTTGTGCAAATGAGGATGAATCCCTACGGCAACGCAGGGGGTGAAACGGCTAAATCCTTACCCGGGTGCAAGGCCGGACCGGAGCCTACGGGCAAACGGTGTGCCGCTCGAGGGTCATAGTAATATGACTCCCAGATAAATGGCTGCACAGGATACGTAAGTATCCGGACAGAATTCGGCTTATAGGTGCAAGGCTCATAAAAGAACTACCCGAACAGGGTAGTTCTTTTATGAGCCTATCTATTGGTTTCTTACCTTCGGCTTCCTCGTGATCGGCCTCGGAGGCTTTGTGGAGAGGGCGAGTCGTGACTGGTCATCGCCGGCGGCGATTCCTCATCGAGAAAGAAAACCCGGTGTCCGGCTTTGCGGACTTTTCTTATAGGTGAAAAAGCTTATTACCACCCCCAAAGGGTGGCTTTTTCATGAGCCTATCTATTGGTTTTCAGTCATATTTGGCACTCCTGTAATTTTATTGTGGAGTTGCCGAGTTATTCACTTTTTACGCGCCAAATCTTGGTGCGCGCATGTTATACTATTTGAGCTATTACTCTTTGAGGAGGAGAGCTTTTAATCATATCGACTTATATTATCTATGTCAGAAGAACAACAGCACCAAGGAACTGAACACGAGTCCGCACCGATGGCGAAAGCACTTTTGGGAAAAGTTATTTCGCATAAGATCTTCGGAGACAGGGTCCTGCAGTGGCTCCTCCTGGGGATCACTTTCTTACTCCCGGTCTTCTTTATTCCCGGCAATCTGGTCGCTCCTGAATTTGCCAAGATGTTCCTCCTTGAGGTGCTTGTCCTCTTTGGCATCTTCGCGTGGTCGCTCGGACGTCTGCGCGACGGCAAGATAGAGATCCCTAAGTCGACGCTGCTTGGAGTCGGACTTCTCCTCTTGATCGATTTTGCCATCTCTGCAGGTGCATCGCCTGCACCGGGAGTTTCGTTCTTCGGCTCAGGTTACGACTTGGGTACGGTGAACACACTCCTTGTGCTGTTCCTCCTCATGTTCCTCTCCTCGGTGCTGTTTGGGAAGCGTGACCGCGTGCTCTCGCTCTATATTGCGTTCATCTTCTCGTCTATCGTGCTGATGATCTACCACCTCCTGCGCTTCTTCCTCGGCGCAGACTTCCTCACCTTTGGACTCTTTACTAATGCGGTCGCAACCCCGGTAGGTAAGTGGAATGATTTCGCTTCAGTGGTAGGTGCACTCATGGTCATGTCGCTTTCGACTTCGTATTTCTTCCCGCAAAATAAGACGTTGAAGATCCCTTCGATAATCATCTTCATCATTGGGCTATTCTTCCTTCTCCTGATCGATTTTACGGTGCTGTGGTATGTCCTTGGTGCGTTCGTGCTTCTCCTCGTTTCGCTCTCGGTCTATGAAGGTGAGATGCTCCACAAGCAGATGAAAATGGCTGCACATGCCGAAGGACGCGAACACGCTCACAAAGCAGGACCGCGCCGTATCCCTGGACATCTTCCCAAGCTCGCGACACTTCTCCTCATCATCTGTGTCGTGTATGTGACGCATCTTTCCAATGTCACGTGGGGTGCGAACAATACTTCTATTTCGTCACTCATTGCTACGACCCTCCATGCATCGCCGTATTCGGAAGTCGTGCTAACTCCGAAGACCACCTTCGAAGTAGTGAAGGGGACACTTACGGACTCGCCGCTCTTTGGGTCGGGCCCGAACCGCTTCTCATCATCGTTCCTTCTTCACAAGAGTTCCGATATGAACAAGACTCCGTTCTGGGATACTCCGTTCGATTTCGGACTCGGACGCATCCCGACCTACTTCTCGACAACGGGTATCATCGGTACGCTCTTATGGTTAGCATTCGTCGCACTGCTTTTCCTCAAGTCGCGCAAGACCTTCGCACTCTTTAAGAAAGACCGCATTGCCGCATATCTCGCATTCTCACTCTTCGTGCTGACGCTGTACTTCTGGAGCCTTGCGATCTTCTATCTTCCGAACATCGCTATCTTTGCGCTGTCATTCATCTTCGCGGGAGCACTGGTCGCTTTCCTTGAGGGAGAAGGGATCATGGGTAAATTATCGTTCACCATCGGCAGCCGCTCGAAGTCTTCATTTGTACTGACTCCGATCATTATCATCATACTTATCGGTGTGATCGCATCCTCAGTACTCTTGTATCGTCAAACCGCATCACTCGTCGCATACCGCGATGCACAGCTCGCCGTGGCTGCAAATGATGTCGATAAGGCAGAAGCAGCACTCACGAAGGCCGATGCACTTTCACATCGTGATCTGTACTTGCGCTCGCTCTCGAACGTCGCGCTCGTCAAACTCACTCGTCTCGCAGGACAGAATCTTCCTACCGACCAGTTCCAGGCACAGGCCAACAAACTCATCACCGATGCGCGCAGTAATGCAGAAGCCGCAGTGAAACTTGATCCGACCAACTTCGAAAACTACCTTCAGCTTGGCGGTGTCTACGATACCCTTGGCTCGCTCGGTATTCAGAACACCACTGAGCCGGCACGCATCAACTACGAGCAGGCACTGCGCCTCAACCCAAAGAGTCCGCGCGTACTGTTTGTCCTTGCTCGCCTCGAATACCTCGCGAATGATCATGCGAAGGCCAAGGAATACTTGACCCGCGCACTCACTGAACGCCCGAACTACCTTGAAGCAGTATCATTCATCGTTCAGCTTGATCTTCAGGACAAGAATCCGGATGAAGCAGCAAACGTGCTGAAGGCAGCTATTTCAGCTGAGCCGACCAACTTCCTTCTTCACTTCGCGCTTGGGTACCTCGACTATGCGAAGAAGGACTACACCTCGGCCGTCGCTGAATTTGAGGGAGCAGTTATCCTCAATCCGGTATACGCGGATGCCAAGTATTTCCTCGGACTCTCGTACTACAAGGTCGGACGCCGCCAGGATGCTATTACGCAGTTCACCGATGTACAGTCCCTTAATCCAGGCAACAAGGACGTCGAGAGCATTCTCACGAACTTGAAGTCATCGAGAGACCCATTCGCACCTCCTTACACTGCACCTGCGCAGCCTGTCTCGGATGCACTCAAGGATCTCAATAAGGGAGGTGCACCGGGGGCCGCCAAACCCGCTGCAAACTAACTTCGCGCCAAGCGTGATGAAGTCTCTGACTATATGGCTGGACGCTTACTGCGAGTCTTTAATAGAGAATGGAGCGGCCTGCATGAGGCCGCCTTTCTCTTGGCCGGAACTGCGCTTCTCTCGCAGATACTCGGACTTGCGCGCGACAGACTGCTCGCTCATCACTTCGGGGCGGGGCAGGTCCTTGATATCTACTATGCCGCGTTCCGCATCCCGGATCTGCTGTATGCATCAATCGCATCGTTCGTCGCTGTGACGGTCTTGATCCCGTTTCTCCTTGAGCGACTCGAGGGAGATGAAGCCCGTAAGAGTGAAAAAGTACGCCTCGAAGGTGCAAGAGAGTTCGTGAATTCGATCTTCACTGTATTTGTACTCGCCATGTTTGTCATTAGTATCACTGCATACGTACTGATACCGATACTCGGTCACCGTGTGGTCCCGGGATTCACTGCGGGAGCATTTGATGAGTATGTAGTCCTCTCGCGCATACTCCTCCTCTCGCCGTTTCTACTGGGGATTTCGAATCTCTTCGGGAGTGTGACACAATCCATGCGTCGGTTCTTCGTGTTTGCTGCGGGCCCCATCCTCTACAACATCGGTATTATCGTCGGCATTGTATTTCTTCTTCCGCACTACGGACTCCCTGGGGTGGTGTGGGGAGTGGTCCTCGGTGCACTCATGCATCTCTCTATTCAGCTCCCCGTGCTCTTTACTGAGCGTATCGTCCCGCGCTTCACGCTGCATATCGACTGGAGAGCCATCAAGAGCGTTGTACTGCTCTCTATTCCGCGCACGATCGCACTATCGTCGACTCAGCTCGCGACCATCATCCTGGTACAGTTTGCTTCGCAAATAGGTATCGGCTCGATAGCGGTATTCACGCTCGCGATGAATCTCCAAAGCATCCCGCTTGCCATTGTCGGCATGAGTTATTCAGTCGCAGCATTTCCCACGCTTGCGAAATTATGGACAGGCGGCAACAAAGAGCAGTTCGCCTCACAAATAATTGCCGCGACACGCCACATCATGTTCTGGTCATTCCCGGCCATTGTGCTGTTCATCGTGCTGCGTGCGCAGATAGTGCGTACCATCCTCGGCTCGGGCGCATTTGACTGGACGGCGACGCGCCTCACTGCGGCCGCACTCGCACTGTTCGCACTCTCGGTAGTCGCGCAAAATCTTGTCCTTCTCTTCACACGTTCATTCTATGCGATGGGGAAGACTAGGTTGCCACTCATTGCCAATGTCACGGGTGGTGTACTTGTTGTGTCGTTCTCATACCTCCTACTTTTCACCTATGATACGCATCCGGTATTCCGCTATTTCGCAGAGACACTCTTGCGTGTCGATGATGTGCACAGTACCAAGATCCTCATGCTGCCCCTTGGCTACTCGCTCGGCATGATAAGTAACGTCTTGCTCCTCCTGTATTTTTTGTACGGACAGTTTCCGACGCTTATTAGCGGGGTCAAAAAAGCCTTCCTGCATAGTTTCACCGCAGCGGTCATCATGGGTTTCGTTGCATACCACTCACTTCAAGTATTCGCGACCGTGTTCAATATCGAGACATTCCTCGGCATCTTCGCGCAAGGTGCTCTCTCAGGCGTTATAGGTGTGTGTGCGGGAGTATTCCTCTTGCGCCTGATGGATAATCAGGAGCTGAAAGAGATCTGGGGATCACTGCATCATAAGTTTTGGAAGCAGAAGCCTATTGCTACCGAACCCGAGATTCTCTAAAAACTTCCAAAACTGGCGCACTACTCGTCCTTCCTTCGGTGGGTTTGGAAGCAGTAGCCGACTACAGCTTCTCAAACACCACCTCGGTCCAGGACTTCGTATTGCATCCAGTTTATGAAAGTTTTTTGAGTTCTCGAACTTCATCCATTTCTGAAAGCCTTAAGCGCTGAATTGTATCCAAATTGTGAAAGTTTTTGTAGGGGTGTCGTATCTAAAAAACCTAATTGACATAAGGGTTTTTTAGGGTACTATGGGGAAACGACATGGACTTACGTCATATCAGGAACTTTTCGATCATCGCGCACATCGATCACGGCAAATCCACTCTTGCCGATCGTATGCTTGAAACCACGCATACTATTGAGAAGCGTAAGATGCAAGAGCAGGTCTTAGACTCGATGGAACTCGAGCGTGAGCGAGGCATCACCATCAAGATGCAGCCCGTGCGTATGGACTACACACTCGGGACCGAGAAGTATCTCATCAATCTCATCGACACTCCGGGGCATATCGATTTCTCCTATGAAGTCTCGCGCGCACTGCAGGCGGTCGAAGGCACCATTCTGCTTGTCGATGCGACGCAGGGTGTGCAGGCGCAGACCCTCACGACACTGCAGATGGCGCGTGATCACGGCCTCACCATCATTCCGGTGCTTTCAAAGATAGACTCGCCCTTAGCGCGTATCGACGATGTGCGCGAAGAGATCGTCACGCTGCTTGGAGTTGACCCAAGCGAGGTCGTCTTAGTGTCCGGTCGTACAGGCGAGGGAGTCGCCGGATTATTAGAAGAGATCATCAAGCGCATCCCGCCTCCCAAAGAAGCATATCCCGAGACAAAAAGTGCACGTGCGCTCATCTTTGATTTTTCATATTCCAATCACCGCGGGGTCATTCTGTATGTGCGCGTCTTAGACGGTATGGTCAAGAAGGGAAGTGAGCTGATGTTCGTTGGTGCGAAGGAAAAGTTCTTCGCGATCGAGACAGGATTCTTCGCTCCCGGTGAAACTCCAAGTCCGGAGCTTTCTGCGGGTGAGATAGGCTACATCGTGACCGGCATCAAGCGGCCGGGGGTCGCTGGTGTTGGAGACACTGTGACGGTATTTCGAGACCAGCTTCCCGCGCTCCCTGGTTATCAGAAGCCGCGCCCGGTGGTCTGGGCTTCGATATTCCCTGAGAGTCAGGATGACCTGCATATCCTGCGTCAGTCGCTCGAGAGGCTCCAGCTCTCGGATTCATCGCTCTCGTTCGAAGAAGAAGCCTCAGGCACGCTCGGACGCGGTTTCCGCTGCGGATTTCTTGGTATGCTTCATCTTGAGATCATCACCGAGCGCCTGAAACGCGAATTCGACCTTGATCTCGTGGTCACCACTCCGACCATTACCTATGAGATCACTTTCTCGCGCACAAAGAAAACTGAAATCATTTACTCCCCGGGACTTTTTCCTGATGATGGCGAGATAGCGAAGGTACGCGAGCCATGGATAGACGGCGCTATCATCATGCCGCCTGACTACATGGGTGCTATCACTCAGCTTCTCTATGAGCATGAAGCGGAGACAGGCGACTCGGATATCTTTGGCGACAATCGCTTCAAGGTACAGTTCAAGATGCCGCTGCGCGAGCTGATGCGCGGATTCTTCGATAGACTCAAGAGCGTGTCTTCCGGCTTCGCTTCACTTTCATATGAAATAGCCGGTTTCCGCGACGCTGATGTGACACGCATGGACCTTCTGATAAACGACGAGGTAGTGACCGCATTCTCGCGTGTGGTATCGCGCAAGCGCGCACAAGAGGAGGCAGAGGCGGCGGTCAAGAAACTCGCCAAGTCGATGCCGCGCCAGATGATCGTGGTCAAGATGCAGGCGAAGGCGATGGGACGCATCATATCGTCTGAGCGTCTCTCGGCACTCAAGAAGGACGTGACCGGATACCTCTACGGAGGCGACATCACCCGCAAAATGAAGCTGCGCGAGAAGCAGAAGAAAGGAAAGAAGAAGATGCAGGAGATGGGGAAGGTCAACAT
>JAYTVK010000067.1:0-17695 GCA_043744595.1 Candidatus Lloydbacteria bacterium | reverse complement strand
TCGGCTTACAGCCGCAGTACACCTTTGCGATTTACTCGAAGCAAAGCTTCTTGTAAATATCGCAAAGCTCTTCGATTCTCGTCAGAAGTGCCGCAGGGCACTTCTTCAGCCCTCCAAATGAAAACACGCCATTTCGGCGTGTTTTGATTTTGGTCGGGCTGCCGAGAATCGAACTCGGTTCTTGCGAACCCGAATCGCATATACTACCGGTGTACTACAGCCCGAAATATGTTGCTTTACTTTAAATTATACTCGACTTGTTCGCAAGACTTACGAACCCCCTAAACATGATAGTGCATATACTACCGGTGTACTACAGCCCGAAAATTGTTTTCTTACTTTAAAATATTCTCAATCTGTTCGCAAGCCTTATTTTTTCTACATCAAACCCTGCAAGCTTCCGACATAATTATTCATAAATGCCGGGATGGCAAATGCCAGGCCTATAAGTGGCAAAACGAATAATGCGACCGTGATGATCAGCGTCCACATGAAGTACTTCCTTGTTTTCTCAACCGACACATAGATAGCATCTATCTTCGCTTCGAGTGCGACAAGTCGCTTTATTTGCCCGTCTTGTGTGTCTTCTTGCATGCGATCATTTAAGCACTTTTTATACGCTTTTCAAAGAATAGCGAAAAGCATGCGATGACTATTCCTGAAAGGAGTAGTGCGAGATTAAGCGTCGGCAGATAGAACGAGATACCGATGAGCACGATGCCGGTAATGAAATATGCGCTTTTGCCGACGCGCTGACTATGCTTCGTATGCTCTCCACGCTTTTCGCTCACCAGAATACTCATCATCGCCGCGAATACGAGAAGCGGTATCGTAAGCGTGAAGTCGAGGAATGGCCGCAGCCACCATCGATAGATACCGCTGTGTGCCACAGTACCTTTGATGAGTTTATCTGATGCTTTTTTTCCATAGATGATCGTACCTTTGGGGAGTGTGAATGATAGGAGCATCTGCTCTCCGGGTGCAAGACTTCCGTCTTCAAACCGCAAAAGATGTGCGGAGCTTGATGCGATACCGACCGATGATGTCGCCATGCATGGCCCGCTCGCTTCAGGCGTTCCTCTCATACATGAAAGGTCGAGCGTGGAGAATGAGAATTCACCAGGCAGCTGCACCTCGGCTCTGATCTTCTCTATCGGTACTTCGATAGTGCCCCCCGAGACATCGTAGGTGAATCGATCGCTTGCGATACCCGAATCGACCGCCCCCCAGAGCGTGTAGCGGATGACGTAGAACTGCGTGCCGGTCACGAGTGTCTCGGGGTCGCCTATTTTGAGCACCGCGACGTTACCGCTCCCCTCCTGATCGTACTGTGCACGCACTGTATGATTGTGTCCGTCGGTGATACTGATACTGGTGATCTCGACGTTATGCGAAAATCCGTTACTCGCACTCTGATAGAGGAGCGGGATCTCGCGCAGAATGCCGTGCTTTTGATCGGTTCCGAAATCATAGACGATCTCTTCTTGCACATCGGCACTGCCGTTCTTGTTGATCTCGATATGTGAGGTGAATGCATGCACCACTTCGCTCGCAAACACAACACTCGGAGCGAGTATCGCTACGAATAGAAGCGGTATGAAAAGATACCGTTTCACAATACTAGTCGTTCAGCTTCTTTTTAACTTCTTCAAATTCGTTCTCAAGTTCTTTGAGGCGTTCGCGGCTCGCCTTGATGAGCTCCGCTCCCTCCTTCACTTTCTCAAGACCTTTCTCGACGTCTATCTCATCTTGTGACTCGAACCAGCCGGTGATGGCGCGTAATTTCTTTATGGTCTCGGTCAGATTGGTGTGTTCTCCTTTTGGCATAGTAAATTCAGCTTAGCGGCTTTATCTTTGTTATGTTGGTTATCGTGGCTTCCAGTGTACCATCTGAGAGTTTTGCCTCAAAATGTGTCCCTTTTTGAGCATCCTCTACACGTTTGAGCACCTTTCCTCCCGAAAACAGGATACTGTAGCCGAGTTTCAGCTGACGCATGGGATTATGGGTCTCAAGTTCGGTTGAAAGTTTGCGCAGAAATTCGCTGATATCTGCGAGTGCGCGCGTGTAGCGTTGCGAAAGTGATTCATACTCCGCGCGTGCATCCTTCCCCATTTGTGAAAGACGTTCACGGAGGAGCGGGATGTATCCAAGCACCTGGTCCGCTACCTCCTTGAACATGCCGTACATACGTGTGAAGTGATCCGAAAGCAGTATCTGCGCATCTTTGAGTTCACTGGCATGTGCGTAAAGCGAGCTTTCGACTGCGCTCAGCATTTTACTCTCGGTGAGATTAAGCTCGGCGAGCAGCTCGTCCCATGTTTCATTCAAGAGATGCGCCCCTGCGGTCGGAGTCGACGGCGCATGATCAGCCGCAAGTTGTGCGAGCGGCACGTCTTTGTCGTGCCCTATCGCGCAGATGACCGGCTGCGGGAATTCGGCTATCGCACGCACCACAAGCTCGTGATTGAACGCCTGCAGACTTTCGAGTGAGCCTCCGCCGCGGATGATGACGAGTACATCGATCTCATTATTCTTCCCTTTTTCTTTGAAGTATCTGATCGCAGCAAGTATCTCTTTGACCGCTGCCACTCCTTCGACGCGCGCGTCAGTGTGCCGCACCTTGTAGCCGTATGTGCCAAGATTATTCAAAAAGTCGTGGATCACTGCGCCCTGCTTCGAAGTGACGAGTGCTATCCGCTCCGGAAATTCCGGAAGTTTCCGCTTTCTGTTGTCATTGAATATTCCTTCGAGTTCAAGTTTTTTCTTGAGTTCGTCGTATGCCTTCTTGAGCGCACCTTCTCCGACGAGTTCGATAGTCGATGCGCGGAAGTTGAAACGGCCGTTCGGTTTGTATATTTCGCTTTTGCCTTCCACTATCACTTCGAGTCCCTCCGTGACTTCTACGCCCGAGAGCTGGTAATCCGAGAGCCACATGAATACGCTCATATTACTTTCATCCTGTGTGTCGCGGATGCCCATGTACACCGCACTGCCCTGTATCTTGAAACTTGTCACTTCACCCTTGACGCGTGCGGACATTCTCCAGAGCGCATTGTTTATGATATCGAGATATGCACTTACCGAAAACGAGCTTTCCTCCTCTTGCTGCGTCTCGCCAGTGATCATTCCTTGAATACTTCCGATCGAACGCATGTCATCCGGTGCTTTTTCACGCACAGAAATTGTCGGTGCATTTACGTGCTCATCGATGAGTGCGAGCAGTTGCTTGCCGAATGCATTCCATTTTGCATCTTTGATACCTTTGATCGCAGTCAGCTCCACCTTGGTACGCGGAAGTGCTCTCACAATATCGTCTATCGCAGTGTTTGGAAGGATACGAAAAAGCTCCACCGCGCGTTTCGACGCTTCGTTGTCTCTCCATGCATAGAGCGTTTGCCTAAGGTTTGCCATTTGGGATTTGTATAACTCTTGTTCCAGACATTCTACCTCATTTGATATGTTTGTTATAAAAAAGGGCCCCATGTGGGGCCCTCGGTCATAGTGATTCATGTTCGCGAATTCAGGAGAATGTCTTCGCACCGTTCTTTCCATGTGTCCGGAGGAACGAACGAGTGCTCGGCAAACAGACAGGCCGTTCGGAGTTCTTCGAGTGCTCTTGGGGCATCTCCTATCTCGTTGTAGTGAACGTGATAGATCAAGTGCAAGCTCACCTGCAGTGTGTGCTCGGTGCGTTCGATCTGATCCGCCTGCACGAGATCTTTCTTGCCGCGCGCGAGATACACCTTGCGAGCATCTCCCATGCGCATGATGCCAAAGCGAAGGATACCCTCCTTGTCTGGCCCTTCATAGGTGCGAACCGCGTACAGTGTCTGCTGCAAGATGAGCGCCACCGGATCGAGCGCCTCCTTGCGCTTCTGCTTGGCTGCTGTTTCATCGCTCGCACACGAAGCGACAAATGCGAGCATGATGGGAATGAACATTCGGACGAGTCGCATGGCGGATTCCTTTCATGTGAGTTGCTCTCTGCTCATTATTATCTTCAACGTCATTGTGTCAATAAAAAGAGCCCCGCAAGTATACAGACTCGGCTTTTAGAGTAAAAGTATGTTTCTTATTTGAACTCCCACAGCACGTCGGCGAAGTTCTCAATATGTCCGGTTTTATCGATCTTGATGCCTTCCTTTTTGTAGAGTGCTTTACGTTTTGCCTCGTATTCGGGCGAAAGCCAGACCTTACCATCTGCGTAGACGATGCGGTGGAACGGAATGCGGGTCTCTCCTTCTTGATATGCTTTTCCTAAAATTGTAGTGATACTTTGTGCTGCCATCCCTCCACCGCCCGCTGCTTTTGCGAGGCGTCCATATGTCGACACACGCCCTTTTGGTATCGAGAGTGCTGCTTTGATCACACGTTTAGTGAAGTCTCCTTTCTCTCTTTTCATAGCGTCATTATACGTAACTCTTTTGTCTAACTCAAAACAAAGACCCCCGATGTATAGACATCGGGGGTAGTCAGAGGTAGCGGTCATGCGGCATTTTTCGGGATCGGCACGACCGGAAAGTAGCAGCAGATAGTGCTTTTGAGTGCACCGGGAAGCGACGGGTGCGAACGCACGAACGCGTAGAACGAAGTCTTCTCGACGAGATTCTTCGAGGCACACATCTTCCTGCCAAGAGCGAGGATCTCGTCGTCATCAAGAGGCAGTGCCATGATGCGTACAAGCTCCTGTATCTTTGTCCACTCACCGCGCTCGATGAGCTTAATGCGATAGAGCGCCTGGGCAAGCCTGCTGGCACGCGCACACAGTACGAATGCATGTGTTTCGAACAGCGTGTCGCCTATCGTGAGCTTGAACACCTTGTCGTAGGTCTGCTGCGGCACCGGGTAGTTCCGGAGCAGCACTGTCAAAAGCCTCATGAGTGCAAGCTTTCCTTCCGGCTGCTTCTGCTGCTCGAAAATGAGCAGGGTGGTCGAGATCATCTCGACGATGTGAACACTGAATTCATCATTCATGGCATACTCCCAATATTTCAAACTCTAAATTCAATATGTCACGTGAGAGAATTTTGTAAAGAACGTGCTGTGGTTTGACAAACTTCTACAATCGTTTACTTTTGATGCAGTATAGTCCTGTAACAAGAAAAGAGAGCAGCATGTCGAAGTTTTCATTCAGTCCTTCAAAAAATTACATGGGTCGTAAGACCATCACCGTCTTCATGACCCCGAGTGACGACGAACTCTGGAGCGATGCCGCAATGGTCATCATGCTCGGCATGGGCCGCGATCTCGCAGAGAAGATCCCGCATTCCGAACATACCCGCGACCAAGAAGGCGCTGAGAAGATCGTCGGCAATCTTTCGACCCCGCGCGTCACCGTCGAGAACGGCGCACTATGCATCTCCATCGAGATCCTGCCGCGCATGATCAGAGCAAAGGAAGTTACCGACGCAAAGCTTGATGAGTACTATGCACTTCTTCTGCAACACGGCTTCTCGCGCAGAACCGAGCTCGCAGTCACCTGAGCTTGATCCAACCCACCTGTCTTGGCCGTCCGCCTGTCCGCATGTACCCATGACAGGCGGATTTTTTGTACAACACCATCTCTCGTTTGGTATAATTAATGTCATGGAACCCAAAGAGCATTCACCACAAGCAGAGCTTGATTTTGATGTACCGGTACCAGAGATAGTTCCGACTCCGGAAAACGGACTCATCACTCCCGAAGTTGTCGCAGCCGCTCCACAAGCACAAACTGCAGCCCAGGGAGCTTTCGACTTCGATGCGCGAGAAGAACCGCAAGGAGAACAAGAAGAAGAGCCTGTCACTCTACTCATAAGCGCACAAGAGATACACCTGCCGCAACCAGAGCACTCCCCAGCAGAAAATGATGCTGAAAAGCTTGCGAGACTGCGCGCTGAATATAAAGCAATATTCAACGGCAACCCTGATTCTGAAATAGATAATATCGAGGTACTTAACGCAGCTATTGAGCACCAATCTGGTGAATGGGAGGCTATAGCAGAGCGCAGACGACAAGAAACAGCGGCAGAGCACAAGCAAACGTATGTGAAGAGCGGCCCCTGGACAAAGACACCGCGAAGAAAATAGTACAAAAAAGGAAGTAAAAAAAGCCCGACTCGTGTCGGGCTTCGTGCTTCTGATTGTACTTCTCTGTGATGCTGCGGTCAGTTCTTGCGCTTCATGTCTTGCTCGGCACAGTAGAACTCACCTTCCTGCGACTTGAAACAATGCGGCTTCTTCGTGCCGTTGGCGATGGAGAGCAGTGTTGTCCGATCTTTGAGAACTGTTTCTTCACTACCCATGCAGGCAAGCGTGAGCTGGACTGCATTGTCACCCTTCGCCGTCCACTCTTTCGCCATGCAATCACCTTCCCAGACCGGGCTGATGATCGCACTTTCGTTGTAGAGTGTCGTCTCAAGCGAGAAGGCGCCGTACGCGAGGAACAAGAGACCCGCCACCTTCCACCATACCGGGGTGTACTTGAACCGCTCGGTACTGATGTTCGACACCGGCAGCTGCTCGAGCTCGGCCACAGGTGATGAGACCGACGAGTCACTCGCTGATGCAACTTCGCCAATGAAGAGTTCCGGGAGTGGTAGTGTCCTGTCGGCACCGGCAAGCCTGACTGCAGTTGCGACCTCGAACGACGCAACCTGGACCCTGCGCTCTTGGTATGTAGCAGCGGCAGGTGCGACGAACTCGATGGTGCCGCAAAACCCTTCTGACTGCGTACCGACATACTGCTTGAAGAGCGAGTAGAGCGATGGGCGGTTTGTGGTACCCTCGATCACGCCTTCGAGTCGCTGGACCTGACGGAGACGTTCTTTGTTCCAGTCGCTGAGTTTTTCAGTGCCAAGAATAGCGAAGATCACGATGGCGATGAGCACAAGTGCGCCCGCACCATAGAGGAGGATCGTCAGCCAGAACGGCCAGCCGAAGTAGACGCTCGGGTAGTAGACCGTCACTGCGAGAAGTACCAGCACAGTTGCCGCATAGAACACGAGCGCAGCCGCGGCAAACACGAGCGTACGGATGTATTGGCAGATGTTGCTCCTGTGCGGGACACTGATATGCCACTGCGAACTGGCGAATGTGCGCCAGAGCTTGTGTGCGAAGAAAAACAAGAGCGCATGCCAGACATTGGTTTCGATCTTTTGGGTATTCACATTACCTCCGTAGAGAAGTTGTTGATGAACAGATGTTGTTACACATCCCTGGAAATATATTGCATCATAGTTATAAATATGTCAACTATGTGGCAAATATAAAACAGCCGGAATGGGCTGTTTTATATTTTGTCGAGAATGATACTTACTGCGACTTCTCCCCTGTCGTGAGGGTGATGACGGTCATCGGATTCTCTTTGTCTTGAGCACTTTGGATCATGACACTGGTTTGCTGCGTGCCATTGTCCGCCACGTACATAGTGTAGCCAGCAGCAACGTTCGCCTCTTGTGAGATCTTCCAGCCATCAGCAGAAAGCTTGTCTTTGTAGAAACCGACGACCTTATCGAACGCATCAGTGGTCTGGAGGGAGATCATGAACATCTTCTTGCCGTTCTCGACCGTAGAAGTGTTGGCCATGATGGTACCGTCGTATACCGGAGTGACCTTAGGGAAATCATCCGGAAGTTTGGTGCCGACACCGATGGTCGCGGTGTTTCCCTTCTCGTCTTTGTAATTATATGTCGCATTGCCGGACGCAGGGTTACCCGAGACTTCGACGCCATGCGCTTTGAGGCCTGCATTCATCACGCCGACAGCAATCATGCCCATGACATAGTGCGCGGCATAGCCAAGTACTGCGAGTACGACCACCGCAATGATGACGTACTTCACCGTCTTGTTTTGCGCTGTCATTGCGACAGGCGCTGAGACTTTTTCTTGCGCTACCATATTTTCTTTTTGTACTTCTTCGCTCATATAAAAGTGTTAGTAGATTAATTGAGATAATTCTATCAGCTCTATACAGAGGAGCAACTCGAATGAAAATTATATAGAAAACGACGGCATCACCTGTGATGCCGTCGTGTGTCACCCTACTCGATGTTCAGTGGGCCGTGGTCCTTGCGGGGGCGCGTGGTCCGTACTCGACGAGGCCAAGTGATCGGCACATTTCGGCAACAGGAACGACGCATGCTTCATTTCCGCCGTAGTGTGGGAACCATTCGAGCCGCACGAACGGCGGCTGCGAGCCTTGCGGAGTGAAGCAGAAGCTTGCACGGGCAGAGTTGTCGGTCTCGACGTCACGACGTCCGTCGCGATAGAAATACAAGCCACCCAGGTATCCTTGCTGAAGAAGCGCTGCGGCTATCTGCTTTGCATACGAAATACTTCCGCGCGCATGGAGACCTGCATAGCTGAAGCTGACAAAGTCAGGGAGGGCAGGTGTCGAGACGATGCGCACGATATCCGGCTCGTTGCGCCTACCCTTGCCGTCATAACCACCGACGATGGCGACCTTGTCACCTGACCCAAGTTCGAAGCCACTACTTCCAGCAAGCATGTCACTGCTCTGCACGAGTTTCGGCATTTTAAGGATACCGTTCACCCAGCCCCATGTGTCCGGCATGGCGAGCACTGTTTGTGCTGCAACTTCTCCGACTTCTCCATCAGAAGGGAGTTCAAAGAACAGACTGAATTCACTAGACAGGGTTTGACGATTCACGTCGGTCTCCTAGAGTTGTGAGCATTACCGATCTCAACGCTAGCATTTTCACAAAAAGCAGGCAATCAAGTGATTGCACATGTGTTCATACTATTCAGACTTAGTAGTCTCGATAGGTATTATTGCTTCTCCTGCCGACCGAAAGAATGCTTATGTGTACTCCATCATCCTCATATATGACGCGAAAGTCTCCTTGTCGTACACGGTAGACATGTGACTGACCTTTAATCTTTTTTACGTCATATCCTTTCATGTTCCGCTCTGCTATTTGCAAAAGCAGAGCTTTGAGCAACTGCTCTTCTTTGGCTGTGAGTGTGCGAAGCAATTTGCGAATGCGATCCATGTTATCTGCTATTTTTTAAACGCAGACAATACTTTCTCGATAGGAACGCCACTCTTCTTGATACTGGTGAAATCAGCAACCGTCTCCCATGTTCCTTCATCGCCCCATTCGTCTCCTGTGGGGACGATGGTAAATACTGGTTTTGAGCGTCTCACGACGGTGAACGATTTGCCTTTGCTTACTGCATCAATATAGACCTCGAGGTTCTCTCGAAGTTCCTTCACACCGACTATTTTGCGGAGTTTTGGTGTTGTAGCCATATACTGTAAGTTTACTTAAAGATTAACTTGTGGTCAAGACCCTTCTTTCACAATTCCCAATGACACTGTGACTATAAGGCTCATATTCAATGTAAAGCAAGTAATTTTACTGAATTCATAGCGGTGGTCTTATCAAGTCTAAAGTACTGACCGCTTCCTTCTTTTGTAATACCTCCCCATCCTTGAATCAAAATTATAAAACCAATTATAAAAAACACGACTGTAAGAATCCATCCCGATGTCCAAATCGTCTTTGAAAGAACCTGGTTTAAAAGTAATACAAAAAAAGTTAATGCTCCTAAAAGAATCATCACTAGGGAAAGTGCTGAGTAAAAATCAGATATTTGTTTAAATATCTGGAAATCTACAGAAATAAAAGTAAACAATGCAACAAATACTGCTAACGTCTGAACATTGTCATTTCTGTTATTTTCAATTCGTTCCTTTGTCTCATCCAACGCATTGTTAATATCTTCTCTTTGTTTCTTAAATTCCTTTTGTATTTTGATTCTTTGTTGCTCTTCATCTTTAAGACTTGACCTTAAATCTTCAATTTGCGTTTGAAGTAAGTTTAGTGTTGTAAGGTCTATGTTTGAATCAATTCTACCTGAAGAGGAAGAAGTTTTTCTTGATGGAGTAACACTCGAAGTAATTGAAGAGCCGACCTCGGCTCCTGAATCTATTTCTACTCCTTTGTCTTTTTTGGCCATGATAGATTTTCTTCTATAGACTCAAGTATAAACTTTGACTCTGCGTAACCAACAAACTTATCAAAAAGTTCTGGGACTATTTGATCTGAGTAATCTTCATCGTCAATTGTATTGAAATCTCGCAAAATTAGGATTATGTCTCTTTTATCGGATTTTAGTGACGCAGCAGTTGCACTAAAATTATCATTCACGAACATCAATAACTCATCTGGTTGGGATTTTGAAGCGTAAGTAATTTGTGAATTAGCAACTATGTCCGAAGCAAATATTTTTCTAAATTCATCTTTTACAAGACTTGAAATTGACTCAAATTTAAAGTTAGTTTCAATGTAAAAATTGTTAACAAATGCAATTCTTTTAACTAAATGGTTTTTTAAAACAGCATTATAAAATGTTTTAAATTTAATTTTAAATTTATCCTTGGATTCTTCGTACGTGGAATCGTAATTCTCTGGTGTCCATACAAGGTCGACTCGATTTCGTGCTATTTTAAGAGACCAGGTGTTGTCTTCTGAATTAGCACTTATAGATGGCACAGCATCGTACTCTTCGCCATCTGGGAGTGGTAGAGATGTTGGAAGACCAAGAATATTCCCCAACTCATTATTAAGCGTAAGGTATATATTAAGAATTTCGTTGTTTTCTTTCTTCTCCTTGAAGAACAACGCAATTTGAGAATTTAGTAATTTCGAATTCATGGTCTTATATACTAATCTTATCTACTAATCTTGCAAGTCATTGATTAAATCGTCCTCAAACTGCTGAATACCCTTATAATTCGTTTCATACTTACTCACATCCGGGAAATCGAGGGTGACGATCTTTTTGTAGACCGCTTGGATGAGTTTCTTGAGGCGTTCGACCTCATCATCGGTCGGTTCATACAGCATGATGATCGGCTCTTTCTCATCGAGCACGCTTTCGACGAATTCAAGTCCGAGCATACCGACCGGGAGTTTGTAGCGCGAAGATTCTTCTAAGAGAATTTTGTAATAAATGAGCTGCTGTTTATATTTGTGGAGCTTGATCTTGTCGACATCAGAGAGCTTCGGCTGATCCCAATCCTTGTACGAGCGGCCGGTCTTGAAGTCGAGCACTTGGTACTGTTTATCTTCTACCCGCAGGAAGTCGAGCTTTCCCGTAATAAGTGCATCTCCTATCGTCACGCCCTCTTCTTTCATGTCGACTTCTATCTGGTCTTCGGGAAGGAAAAATTGCTTGCGTGCTTTGTGGTATGCCTTGAGTACCTCTTCGCCGCGCTTACTCTGTTTCTTGTACTCCACTCCGGGAAGTCTGCCGCGCTTGAGGTCGTGGCGCATGATCCCTGCAATATGTTCGAACTCCGCGGCATCTCCGCCATGATACTTCGGATACATCACTATCTCGCCTATCGCCTTGTGCACCGCACTCCCGAACACTGCTGCAACATTCATTGGCTGCGGGAATCGTAAAAGATTCTGCTCGACAAAGTACAGTGGGCCACCGTCGACGATATTCACGAAGTTGTTCAAATGCGTCACCGGCATGCGGTAGTTCTCTATCAGTCTCTTCAGTAACGCCCATTCATCTTCCTTGTATGGGGTCGCGACTATCGCGAGTGCATTCTCGTGTGCCGAAAGGTCGAGCGTCGGTAGCACCTCTTCTTCGCGCACCACGTCACCTTCATCTTCGTTCTTATTCAGATATCTGATGAGTGATTTGTGTCCTGAAATGTGCAGCGTATGCTTTGCTCGGGTTAAGGCAACATAAAACAGTCGTATGAAGTCATCCTCGGTATCGCCAGCAGGTGAAAGGAGCGGTGTGAGCGCAGACGGCAGCGGTGCTTTGTTGGCACGCGGCGACTTCGTCCAGAGCTCGTCGTGTGCGGCGATGATAAACACCGTACCGAATTCAAGACCCTTGGCGGCATGCGCGGTCATTATTTGCACCGCGTGCTCGGCTTTCATGAATGGCGACTCGGACACGAGCGGAATATCGTGCTCATCATGCATGGCGACATACGGCTCGACGTCACGCGCCAGCAGCTCTTCCCCCGCACGCCACTCGCGCATGCCTTCGATGAAGGTCTTGAGTGATGCAAGGAACGAGACATACGTGGCAGGGTGCTCGCGCATGGTCTCTTTGTCGAAATAGAATCCCTTGAAGCCCGAGTCATCGATATAGCGATGTAATAGGTGCTCCAGTGGCATAGTGTGCGCATGCGAAGACAACTCCGCGAGCAAGAGGTGCGCTTTCTGCACATTTGCGTCAGTATGCTGCGCGATGACTTCGGCCCATGAGAGATGCTTTTGTTTTGACTGCACTGCGATATCGAACAAGGTAGTGCGCGGGATGTTGAAGTACGAGAACGAAAGTATCGCAGGCAGGAGGAAATCTTTGCGCTCGGTCGGGGCCGAGACTGATGCGATGTAGTCGCAGATGATGATCAGCTCCTTTACGTGCGGCTCGTCAAACACATTTGCTTTCTTGATATATTCATACGGAATAGCTTCCTGATCGAGATATGGCAGAAGCGCGCGTAGCTCACGATGATTGCGCGCAAGGATGGCTATCTCCTCAGGACTCACTCCGCTTTCGATCGCTGCCGCCACCGCACCTGCGACGCTGGCATATTCTTCGATATCCGAGCGGTATTTCTTGATACTGACATTGCCTTCTTTTACCTCGATATTTCCCTGCGCCAGAAGCTTTTTGATATCATCAAAACGCGTTTCGAGCCTATTGTCTCCCTGAACCACCACCGTTCGCGCAAAATCGAGCACAGACTGGTGTGAGCGGTAGTTGGTGTCGAGTACTATGGTTTTGACATCTTTATATGTCCTGTCGCGAAAATGCACGATATTGGATATTTCGGCACCTTGGAACTTATAGATCGCCTGATCGTCATCACCGACCACCATCACGTTTGGCCTGCCTTCGTGCACATAGCTCCCGGTAATTGCGCGCACCAAGTTCATCTGCGCTTCGTTGGTATCCTGAAACTCATCGATCAAAATGTACTGATACTGCTCTTCAAGTTGGTTCCTCAGTACTGCATTATCGTGCAGTGCGTGTGCGACATCGATGATCATGTCGTCATAGTCGTACAGACCGCGCTTGTGGAGTGTCTCAGAATACTTCTGATATATTTCAGCGACCGCGACCATCTTGTCGCTGTTGTGAGTGTCTTTTGAAATGACTTTGCTTTGTGAATCTTCAGCTTCTGAAACGGTGAATTTCTTCTTCCAGTCACCGACCGGCTCCATCTTGCCGAGCGTTTCCGCTTCGCTGACCGCGATGGCAAGTGTCTTCGCGAGATAGACAGCAGTGGTCGACGCGAGTAATGAGAGTTCTTCGAGCACCTTTGCGACTTCAGGCAAGCGCTTGATGGTCACGCGACCATCCGGCCATTTCTGCAGGATGCGGTCGACTGCGGCGAATTCTTTGAGGAATGTTTCAACAAGCGCCTTGTATTCTGTTGCGGTATATCCCCCACTCTTCACATGTTTGATACGATCGAGTGTATCGCGCATGTAGACGAATCCTTCCTCAGGATGATAGCTGGCAAGCGGATGTTTGTGCGGGAGCTCGGCGAAGATCTGCTCGATGATACTCGCGCGTTCAAGATCTGATGCCTGAGTGTAGGTCGCAGCATTGTAAAAATACTCCGGATAGCGCGCGATGATGGAATTGCAAAATGCGTGAAAGGTATAGATGCCTACTCTATATGCGTCCTGTCTGAGTATCTTCGCAAGACGCTCGCGCATGTTGAGTGCGCCATTCTCGGTGAATGTAAGACAGAGGATATTGTGCGGGGATACTTCGCCTTGGCGCAGGATATTCGCCACACGCAGTGAGAGGAGCTCAGTCTTGCCTGTCCCAGGCCCTGCGACGACCAGCACCGGACCGTCTATCGTGTCGACCGCCTCCTTCTGTGGTGCATTAAGGCTGTTGTACTGCTTCTTGAACCGCTCTTCGTTCAAGTTCCTATTTTTTGCTCGTGATAGTCCTTCCATCTGTCGATTATACCATGTGCAAAAATCACTTCACAAAATCATCAGACACGACACTTTCGCGATCTTTTTGATAGCTTATCCGGTATATCGCAAACAGAAACAGGAGTGCTCCGATTGGGCGCAGCACAATATCTGCCCAGACGAAAATGTACACAAGGAAGCCCATTACTCCTCCATCTGCGACAGTATTCGGCGCAAGTGCCTTAAGCACTCCCCACGGCACAAGCATCAGTGCCAGACTTATAAGCACTAGGCGAACGCCGAAATTTGAAAGCATTTTTTGAAGCATGTTCATGTGTTATGCCCCAAGCTCATTCTCGATGCCCAATTCTTTCACTACACCGCGATACATACAGTAATCACAATCCTCACTCTGGAGCGGTAGTGAACCGTCGAGGGTTTTCTTGATCTGGTGCAGTGTCGGCTCTATCCAATGATCACTCCCCACGTATGGAATGATGGTCAGATCGAACTCGAGTTTACCATCGAAGGCTTTTTTGTCTTTCCTTCCATTGGCATACACGAAGTAGCCAGTGTTCGAGACGGTGAACCCATTCTGCCTAAACAACCACTGATAGATCTCCATCTGCCGTTTGTATCCGTCGTGCCAGTCTTCTTCAAGAGCGTCTATCTCCTCGTCTTTTGAGGTCGACTTATAATCAACGATATGCAGCTCCTGCTTCGAATCAACCCATACGTCGTCTATCGCACCGGACACAGTGAAGCCGGTCTCCTTGTGCTTGGTATCGATACCTTTGAAGTTCTCACGCCATACATCCATCTTCGGATGCGCGAACGGGACTGCGTCGAGCTTGTACGCTTCCATCAAGGGGTGCTGTGACTTCACATCGCGATGGATATCGAATTCTTTCTTCAAGAGGTGGTCAACGGCGGAGTTGAGATTGAATGGAAAGCCGGGCGGCCTTGCAGTACCGAGCTTGTTGTCGATATAGAAGCAGCGCTGGCACTGCATGAAGAGGTCTATTTTCGAACGTGAGAGACGCCAATTTGCGCCTCCGTAATTCCAGCGCGGATCGCGACGCGGTTTGTAGAATGTGGACATAAGGGCATTATACAATAATATCTTTCAGCAGTATCCCCTTGGGTGCTCTGATCAGATCTTCAGTGTGGATAGCGACAAATACTCCGTCTTCCCTTTTGGTACTCACAACGATCTTGTAGTCACCCGGCACAAGGAGGAGATAGAAGCGTCCCTCATCGTCACTGACAACTTTTTTCGCAAGTACAAGTGACCCAAGATACGACGCCTCTATGAGCGCATGAGGTACAGGTGTACCGTCAGCACGACGGACCACCGTAGTGAGCCTGAAATGCCGCTTCCATAATATCTTTATGACAGAAGTGAGAAGATACAGCACCGCGATCGAAATATTCAGTACTGTTGGCGCTAGTACACATGCGAGGAGCGAAAGGAGAAGTCCGAACATGAATACGATATTTAGTATTCGGGATATGACCTGCTTGCGCTTATGTGATACCCCTATTCCAAGTTCGTGCTTGCGTTTCTCGTTCCAATCATCATAAATAGGGTCGAGTGGGATATTTTTCATTACTATCTCTGAAGCAGTACTGATAGTGAATGTTTCACCAAAATAAAGTTCATCGTAGATCGTATCGTGTTTTCTCCCCAGAAGTGTTTTTGAAGGAAAACCATAGTGCGTCTTCGTGGCACGAAGGATATACGTGCCAGGCGATGCAATGAACCCATAGCGACCCTCGAGATCAGTTATGGCGCTCATGACCTCTGTATTCGTTTCTGCACTGCACAGCGACACATATACCGGATCGAGGGCTTGCTTACTCTCCGCGTCGTATACGGTTCCCCAGGGTTCTTTTGTCCGCTTCCGCGCAAACAGCACGCCAAGCGTTCGCAGGATCTCAAATCGCAGATCTTGTACTGAGGAAACGCGTACTGATACCAAGAGCGGCTCGAGCATTTGAAGTAGCATCACAAGCAGAGCGAATATTTCAGAAACAAGCGGGATATTTTTTGTCAGCTGTCTTTGCGTTGATAGCGAAGTCACCTGAGTGACTACGGGGGTGATCGCCGGAGCATCTATTTGCTGCTTCGCTTTCACTAGACTTTCGGCCTGTGGTGCCTGTGGAGCGAGTGAGTCTGTTGTTGTCGTTGCAACATTCATGTCATGGAACATGCTTGGCACATGCTCTGCCTTGAGTAAGTACAGTGCGGACGGATTCGTGGAGGCAAGAGGTAGAAAATGATACTCCTTTATGACTTCTTCTTGCCCGTACGTACCATGTGCATCTATCTGAATGATGAGCGGCACTCCGGGAAACGCTGAAAAACTGACGGAGTGCAGAGTGCCAGGAAGGCTATCGCCCGTCGTATAAAGTGGCAGCGCGCTACTCGAAGTACTGCCCTGATAGCGCACAAAAGAATTTGTCGGGTCATTGGTCTTCCAGCCAAATCCTATCTCCCGTGTTGCTGGATCATAATTGATAGCGACATCGGATATTTTGATGGTCTTCAGTGGAGGAGGTAAAGGCAGGGCGACCGAAATGGGTACGGGAGGAGGCAATACCGGCGGGAGAACAGTGAGACGCGGAGATAAAACGGGCGCTACGGCGGTAGTACTCGCGCGAGAAGATGATGAGGTGCCGGCATTTAGAGGAACGGACGCGGCGATACGTGTCGTTGTCGCAATACTATGTTGTGTGCTCGTACTGAGTATTACTGGAATCACGGGAGCCAAAGGCTGCAAAAATGGAGGGACAGTAAGCGGTGGCGAACGAAGTGGGTCATACTTAGCGCTGACAATGAAGTTATCAAACGTACCATCGAACACGCCCGGATATTCAGGAATATCTGATGCGCCAAGTTTATATGAAGCACCTTCTGGGAAAAAATCCGTGAACCACTGGGACGTGTTCACATCACCAGTCAAACTGAATATGATGTTGTCAGCATCAAACCCTACGACATGGCCGTAACCATGCACCATACTGAACAAATGCCACCAACCGAGTGAGATGACATTGCGACTTATGATTTTTTGCTCTGTTTGATTTACTGCTTCACGCCAGACGAGCACTATATGTCCAACTGAATCAAGGTAAAACAACATGTATTTTCCCGGGATGGTGAGTGAGCGACCTGAAAAGATCACACTATTATGGCCATAGCTGCGAATACTCATGCCAAGCCAAATGAATCCGGCCTTATCCGCAGGAATATCCTCACCGACGATATTATTAGGAAACATGACACCCTCTCCGGACTTACCATCGAAGAGTACTCCTGTCTTACCTGGGGTGTAGGCAGTCCAGCTTTGATTTTCTACACCTTCACCCCAAGTTGTCGATCCCTCAAGCACGGCTATCACATTCACTGATGAACCATCGGTCGCAGCATACGAGGTGCTGGCTGTATTCCCATTTCCTTCATTGAAATCCCAATTGAGTATGTTTTGGGAACTTTGTGTCAAAGCATAAAGTACAGAAGGCATGGATATGCCAATGATGGTACAAATGAGAACTACCCAAATAGATCGTTTGAGTTTGATCATAAGTAAAAATTCACGGTGTACACCATCATGATCTAGCGTTTGTGGTCATACTTACCGATAATATCGCCAAGCATCTGCATCTTACCTGAGTCGAGGCCGCTCCAGCCGACATGTTCATTGAACAGCTTATGACCCATGCTTTCCATAAGCTTGCCGAACAATTCTTCCATGAATGCGGGGCTTATACT
>JAYTVK010000066.1:0-17862 GCA_043744595.1 Candidatus Lloydbacteria bacterium | reverse complement strand
AGCAGGTCAGACTCGACCATCGCCTGGAGGCTCTCTTTGTAAGTGATGGGTGGAATGAGCGTCGCTCTATCACGTAGTCCGTGATCGGAGAGCATCTTCTCGAGCTGCTCCACACTGTAGCCGGCATACGGGTTCGCCGCGCCAATGAGCTCGATAGTAAATGCATCGCTAAGCTGTGGATGATCCTTGAGCAGTTGCGCGAGTGCCTTAAAGAAAGGCTCGGGCGTGCGCTTCTGATAGAACGCGCCGATGTAACTTATCTTGTGCGGCGGCTTTACGGGCCGAGGTTTCGAACGTGCGGGATAGTCCACTGCTTCATAGTTGTGCGGGATGACCGCGGTACGCGTGATCCACTCTTTCGGGTATTTCTTCATCACCATTTCGAGCGCAGGCTGATTGGTAAAGAGAATGATGTCGCTCTCTTCCATGATGAACTTCTCGAGCCGAAGCACTAGAGCGCCGCGCTCAGGTGTGAAATCTTTGTAGTGGTTGTCGTACCACGGATCGCTGAAGTGTGAGACGAATGGGATCTTGAGTTTCTTGTGCAGCATCGCACCCAAGATATTGCTCTCCTGAGGATTTGCGAACGAGAAGATGAGATCGATCTTTTCGTCGTCGATGATCTTCGCGGCAACTCGCGCCCAGTACCACTGATAGAGCGCGTCGCTCCACTCGCGCAAGAGCGGGACTCGCCCGACGATACGCGAAAGCAGTCCCGGGATGGCGGGAATATAGTACTGCGGAAATGATACGCCCTCCCACTTATCCTTCTGAGCGATGGAGAGGAGAACCGGGCTTATGCCCTGCCGCTCCCATTCCGGGAGCATCTTGCCGAGGAGTATCGCCTGCGGGCGTACTGCAGGCGGTGTCCAGAAGCTGATGCAGAGTACGCGCAGAGGTTTTTGTTCCATAAGGGTAATAACTCGTAAGGGGTCTTATAAGTAGCGAACTATGCAGGGGTCTGTTTCCACAGTTCCGGACGCAGCACTTCAAAATTCCGGTATGAGCGCACAACTTCCTCTTCGACCCCTTTGTACGGATATACACCGATGCTGCGATAAAGCTCTTCGGTAGTGACCGTCGCTTCAATGAAACGCTTACCCTTTGGGATGCCCACTGAGTCGGCAAAATCTTCGAACTTCTTGCGGTATGAAATGAAACTGACCGGGATATTCAGGAAGTAGCCGAGTACCAGACCATGCAGGCGTGAGCTCATGATATAGTCACACTCGCGAATAGCTTTAGTAAATGAGATGGGATCATTGTTATAGACAAGCGAAGTAACATGCCCTTTGGTGCCGCTCTTTGCTATCAGCCTCTCGATATACTTACCATCCTCATTATTTTTCGGACACGATGCACCAAAAAGGACCACATTTTTGCCGTCTGCTACCAGCCGCTTGAGAACTTCCGCATACACCTCGGTCAGCCGCGCATCATCTATTGATTTCGGAAGGTTGAACATCATTCCTATTTTCTTTATCTCAGTGATGCGTTCGCGCGGCAAAATATTCAGATCTTTAAGGAATGCACCGGAGAGATCGCGCGCCTCGACCGGCTCATACGATAAGCCCTGAGACTTCGCAAACTCATAGCTCGGACGATCGCGCAGTGCGAGCGCATCGCATAGTCGGAAAAGTTTACCACACGCCTGTTGCTCCGCTTCACCCTTGAAGGGTCCCGCTGAAAGACAGACGCCGATGACCGGGCGCACAGGGTGAAACTGCTTGAAGAGTTTTGCCGCGTCATACTTCCAGCCGATGGAATTCATTGAATGCAGTACCGTGCCGCCGCCGATCAGGAGCATGTCGGCATTCTTGAGCGCACGTTTTTCTGCTGCATGGCGAAAGAAGCGTGACAAAGGTCCTAGAGAAAATATGAAGTGAGGGATACCGCCATATATCCATGAAGTACCTTCACGCGGAAAAGGCTTGTCGTGACTCCAGATGGTGACATGAAGACCAGGGTCATGCTTGCGCAATTCTCCCCAGACCATGTCCGCCATCAGATCATCGCCAAAGTTTTGTCCGCCCAGCCATGCGATATGTACGATATTCATAATGTCATCTTATTATCTTCATCAAGCGCCAGGAGCAGGTCGGCAAAATATTTCGCAGCCCAATTCAGCGACTGATATCCTTGATACCCGCCGCTTATCGGCCAGCTGCCCCACATGGCACCGATCCCGCCTCCAAGTTTTTCATCAAAATTATTCTGGCAGGTTTTGAGGAAGTCTTTCGCGAGTATCGCTTTTTGCTTATATGTCTCGTCTCCAAATTTCTTGTACGCCTTCATCGCAGTCACTCCTATCTGCGCAATACCGGTTAGACATGCCCAGTCGACGGTGCCCTTCCAGTCGCGGTCGAGTCTGCCGGGAATGTGCCCACGCGTATCCATCACCGCAAGCACCGCGTCGAGTGCACGTCTTGCGCCGTCGGTAAATTTTTTCTCACCAAGCGCAACACCTACGTCCCATAGTCCGTCGATGGTATAGCCGATGGTATGAAGGAGCGGCTGCTCCTTATCCCAGAAATCACATTCATCGAACCAGCCATTCTCTTTTTGTGCACGCAGTGTCGCCTCACCTGCACGTCGTGCGAGCGATTTCCAGTCATGATCATTTTGAGCGACTCCCCACTCGGCAATAGGAGCTATGGCATACACCATATAGGTCGTCATATGCGCATCGACAGAAGCGGGATTGCCTGAGATCCATTTGCCTTCCATATTGTGCTCAACACTTGCCATCCATGAGATCGCGCGCGACGCGGCATCGAGATATTTTTGCTCTTTGGTCGTCTCATAGAGCGCACGATATCCTCGCAGCACCTGCCCTGTGTCGAACACCGCAGGACCGGCCGGTTTTGCAATATTTCCTCCGTGCACCGAGCCATCGGGTCGCTGGATAGAGAGCTCCCACTCGCCCATGCGCTGTGCACGTGCAAATAATGTTTTATCATTACTTTTCTCTCCTGCGCGTATCATGGTCGGAATGATATACCCTGTCGTCTCCGGATATGACGGCTGCCACCCGTCCGCATTCGCCTTCGGTGAAGGAGTGACACTATTGCCGCGACTCACCCCTCCATCAGGAGTTGCATCCTGTGCACGTGCTATCCACGAGAGTGTGCGCATGAGATGCTCATGGTCAGTCGCTACGAATGTACCGTTCGTACTTGAAAAAGTTTTGATCCGCTCGCGTGCCTCCATTTCACTTTTCATGGTCGTCAGCCGATGGCGCACGCGCTCAAAAAAAGACATCGATGCTCCTTCGATGCTCATGCTGTTTTCTGTTTAGCAAAAAGCCTGATAAATTCTTTTTTGTATTCACCCCACACTGCATCCCTGTTTTCTTTCGGTGTATCCCAGTCCGCGATGTATTCATAAGGAAATCCGGTATCGTATCCTGCCGCGAGAAAATTCCGGAGCTGCTGTTCATACTCTTCTCCTCCGAGTTTTATCTTGAGCATTTCCCGTATCTTTGTAGAAAGCGTCGTCATATCAGTATGACGGGCAACGTTCGGCAAGAGCTGTGTCGTCCCAAGATCACCGACCTGGATCGCAGGCTTGAGAAGAAACGCCGCCTCGGCCATCGATGTGCCGTTGATGCTGAGGATGATGTCCGCACGCTTCAGTACCTGTTCGTTCGGGATACGGTAATCAATGAGCTTCACATTTGGGGTGCGGTCCATTTTGCGGTAAAAATTCTGCGAGCGCAGTCCGACCATACCGGGATGCTCGCGCACAACCAGCGTATAGTCATCCGGAAGCGCGAGCGCAAGCTGACGGGCGAGATCAAGCTGGTTATTGTAGAACGGCGAGGCAACATCGATGTTCGCTTCCGGCTGAAACTGAAGCGGAAAGTAGGCGAATTTTTTTACCTTGTCGAACGGATAATACTCATAACTCTCGGCGAAGCGTGTCTGCCGTGCATGCGCATAATGATCACGAAGAAGGATATGCGGCGGGCGGTAGTCGATGGTCGCACCAAAATTGAGCAGATGATTCGGCTGGGGCTCTGTCATGAAGCGTACACTGTTTACGTACGGTCCGAGATGATATTTCACATGCTGCCATGCGGTCTTTTTCTTTGCTTTTCCGACTATTGCATATTGCGGATGCTTGAATTCAAGACGGAACTCTTCGACATATTTTTTTGCATCTGACGCGTGAGGTGAGACTGCTTTGCCGTCATTGAGTTCTCTTACCCTGTCATAGAACGCACCTTCGTCATCACGATAGCCATTGGTAAAAATATAGTACCCCTTAAGCTTGCAGTCGGTGAATGCAAGCATCGGTACACCGTGCTCTTTGCCGTACAGATTGAGCATGATGTGCGGAAGCGCGACATAGTTGAGTGCAACGATGACATCAGGTTTGAATTCATCAAAGAATCTCCTGATGCATTTATAGAATGCCATCACGTAGAGCAGTATCTCTTCGTCCGAGATATTCTGACGATAGCTATAAAAATATTTCTCACCATAGGTGCGGACATGATTCCTGAGCGTGATGACGATAGGCCAGATCGACTCGATGCCAAGCTCACGACAGATCTCTGCAAGCTCATAGCTATCACCCGCAAGGTATTTCGCAGGGTCGGCCATGATCTCGTCATTGGAGAGTATCAGTTGATACGTGACATCTTTCTGCTCTCTGGTGAAGGTATTGGTCGATCGCTTAAGGGTGAGCGCGGCAAGCGATGCCCCCTCGCCCGCAAGTCGCTTGGCTATTTCATGGCCGATACCAACTCCCCAGCTGCGCTGCTGCATGATGAGGACACGTTTTCCCTTGAATTCATTCATATCTATAGTGTACCCTCTGATAACGAAAAAACTGCTAAAAAGTGGTAGAAAAGCCACTTTTGCACCGTTTTGAGAGTGAATCTAGTATACAGAGGAACATATGTATTTCAAATCGGTAATGCGCATTTCTCTAAGATAGCAGGACCCACGAAAAACGATGAAATTTGAGACGCGGAGAAAACGAAGAGGAAGACTTATTCTTATAAGTTGACTGAGTCGTAGAGGCTCCGCAACGAAGAAGTTCGCGTTTTGCGTAGGTCCTATAAGTTGGTATCATACGCGACATGAATATAATCGTTCCCGTCATCCTTTCAGGTGGTGCAGGCACAAGGCTCTGGCCGCTTTCGCGCGAGGCAAGCCCGAAGCCGTTCATTCCCCTCTCTGACGGTGAGAGTCTGCTTACCAAGACATTCAGGCGCGCCGGAGAGATCCCCGGAGTCACTGACATCATCGTCATTACCCGCGCGGACCTCTACTGGCGTACGCAAGACCATTTCATCATGAGTGAGCAGCCGGATGTGAAGGTCGAGTATCTGCTCGAACCGTTCGGACGTAATACCGCGGGAGCAGTGACCGTTGCCTCGAGATTTGCCAAAGAGAGGTACGGCGAAGATGTGATCCTGTTGTTTCTTTCTGCAGATCATCTTATCGAAGATCGTCAAAAATTCCATCAGGCAGTAGAGAGTGCGGCGGGTCTGGCGCAAGACGAATATCTTGTCACCTTCGGCATCATCCCGACACATCCTGAGACAGCGTACGGATATATCGAACAAGGAAGTAAGGTAGAAGGAAGTGCGGGATATAAGGTATCGCGCTTTGTTGAGAAACCAGACAAAGCAACTGCGGCAGATTTTATCGCAAACGGGAATTTTTCATGGAATGCGGGAATTTTTTGCTTCACCCCGCGCATATTCCTCGGTGAAGCGCAGCGGGTCGCACCTGAAATATTGAAAGCAGTAGAGGCCTGCATGAGTGCGACCGATACCGCACGTGATCCCATCGCACTCGATGAAGCGACATTCGGAAAACTTCCGGATATATCCATCGACAATGCGATCATGGAACGTTCGAAGAATGTCGCCGTAGTACCTGCGGATTTTGACTGGAAAGATATCGGCTCATGGAATGCAATGTCGGAGCTGGTAAAGGCTGACGAGAACGGTAACCGCATACAAGGCGAGACATTTTCACTGCGCACCAAGAATACCTACATCAACGCCCCCGACCGCCTGGTCGCGACCATCGGCATCGAAGACCTTATCGTCATCGATACTCCTGATGCACTTCTTATCGCCCACAAGAACGAGACACAGGATGTGAAGCGTATCGCCCAGCACCTCAAGACCTCAGGCCATGAAGTATATCTCTATCACCGCACCGTACACCGTCCGTGGGGCACCTATACTATCTTAGAAGAAGGCAACGGATTTAAGATCAAACGCATCACGGTGAAGCCGGGTGCATCACTCTCACTGCAGTCGCACAAACACCGAAGTGAGCATTGGGTGATCGTTTCTGGTATCGCAAAAATAGTGAACGGCGAAGAAGAGATCCGCCTCAATACCAATGAAAGTGCATTCGTCAGAGCCGGTAACAAGCACCGTCTGTCGAATCCCGGACGCGAGACACTGGTGATGATAGAGACTCAGGTCGGAGGATACCTCGGCGAAGACGACATCGTGAGATACGACGACCACTACGGCCGGTCATGACAGCGGGCATATGTGCACCTCAAAGAAAAGACCCGCGGACTAGCCGCGGGCATTTCATTTGCTTCTGACTCGTCTTCCTATCGGCGCAGGCGATAGTGAAGGACGCCGTCTGCTTCTTTCTCAAGCGTGAAGCCGACGGATGTAGCCATGCTCATCGAGGCGGCATTCTCGGTCTTCACCTGTGCAGTGAGTTCACCAGGAAAGAGTTCGCAGACTACTACCAGCATTGCCTTCCCCACCCCCCTGCCGCGCATCGCCGGTGCAACAGTCCACGAAAGTTCAAATGAACCATCCACATCCTCATCAGCGCGAATAGTCCCAGTAGGTACACCATCGAGCTCGACAACGAACAGCTGGCGCACTGGGTTTGCGAGCACTTCCATGAGCCACTTGAGATGATTCTCGAGTAGCACCATGTCCATGTTGAACGACTGTTTGCGTGTCTCCTCGTCATTACGCCAATCAAGGAGGATGGCTGCATCATCCATTGTGGCTTTGCGTAGTGCGATATTCATAATGTTTCCTATCTGAATTTGTAAGTACCGTCTTTGATCTGTCGTATCCCCCGTGCTTCTGTTTCCGAAAGCTTGTTCATCCACTCGCTCCTATACGCGAGATCGATCGCTTCTTTCCACAATTCGGAGTTTTGCTCAATCAGCACATCTTCAGCAGCAATAATCTCGATGTCAGCATGTGCGGAGAGTTCGGAAAATCTCACTTCGAGCATCGCCTGCACCCGCGCAGCATGCCAGCGGTTGGTCACAACAGTAAAGGTTTTGCGTCCCGTGGTGTCTGCGAACTTCTCAAGTTCAATGAGTTCTTGGTAGGTATTGTTCGACTCACGCTCAAAGATGATGCGCGAAAGCGGCACTCCCGCAAGCAAGAGCTCATCCCGCAGTATCTCAGCAAGCAGTGGTCGGGCTTTGCTTGACCCAGCAGGAACGCTGTACCCCGATCCGCCACCGGTAAATACCTGCGAGTCGGGGTGTGAGGCTGCAAGTGCTGCAGTCGCAAGTATACGCAATTTTCCTCCGGGAGCACCGAATACGAGATCCGCTTCCGAAAGATCGGTGCTGACCCAGGTGCCGTCATTGTCTTCTTTTATGCCCGCGCAAAGCAGGTGGATGTAATCATAGGTCTTTTTCATGGAACACTCCTTTGTTTTGAGGTCTATACCGGTTCTATAATGTTTAGGACTTCTTGTCTATCAGTTCCCAAGAAAGTGGTGTGCCAAATTCGATGTCTTGCGTAGCTTTTTTCCCCATGATCTCATCGATATGTTTTGTTGGGAGTCCGTCTGCAGGGCGAACCGAGCGGATATTCTTTTCACTGAACACCTCCCCTTTTTTCATATCAGCGGAAACGAACAACGATCTGCGGTAACGCTTGTTGTGCTCTTCCGCTTCGGTGCGCGGGCCGTAAGCTACTTTGCCCATCATCATCTCCTGTTCGCGTATCAGTTTCACCATCTCAGTGAACTCAGCCGGATCAAGTGAGAAGCGATCATCAAGAACAGCAGGATCATGTTTCACGACAAGATGCTTTTCGATGATCGAAGCACCGATAGCGGTCGCAAGCGCGGGCGCCTTCACTCCTCCCATGTTGTCAGAAAAACCGACGACCACATCGAACCGCTCCTTGAGATCAAGCATGGTGCGAAAATGTGTCTCTTCCCGGCGTTCATGGTCACTGTACGAAGTCGTACAGTGCAGGACCGCGATATCTTTTGCGCCTGCATCACGCAAGGTATTCACCGCCTGGGTCACTTCTTCGAGAGTGGCGAATCCGACTGAGACGATGACCGGCTTTCCGGTCTTCGCAACCTCACGCAACAGAGGAATGTCGGTCGATTCGTATGCGGCTATTTTGAATATCGGAACATTCAAACCTGTGAGAAATTCGACCGCAGTCTTATCGAATGGAGACGAGAAGAATTCAAGCCCAAGCTCATGTGCGAGTTTCTGCAGCTTTGGATGCCACTCCCAAGGGGTATAGGCTTCTTTGTAGAGATCATAGAATGTCTTTCCTTTCCAGTTGTCGGGATTCGTATCACCGTCGACTCTGAACCACTTCTTTGTCGAGTCAAGGGTCATGGTATCGGGCGTATAGGTCTGCAGCTTCACCGCATCAGCGCCTGCTTTGGCTGCTGCGCGCACGATGGCTTCCGCCTGGTCATAATTCTGCTGATGATTGCACGAAACTTCGGCAATGATGAATGCCGGCTGTCCGTCCCCTACCACATGCTTCCCTACAGTAAATGTTTTCATAAAAAATTATTACTTGATAGTATCGTCATTCGCAAGCGACTTCGCGAGTCCTTCATTGCGCTGTATCTTGGTGTTCTTTTCTCTCACCTCGGGGTGCGCGTCAAGCATCGCTACATACTCAAGATATCCGGCACCCTGGGGTACATTTTCTATCAGAAATTTCACCACCTCAAAGTCTTCAGGATTATCGACAGTCAGCCGGTATGCTGAAGTATCAGTATCAGCCTGTACTCCGCCGCGGCGGAATTCCGGATGATTGCGGATATACGGAGTCACATGCTCGTGCTCGGACTTGAGCGTTGCTTTCTCACCTGCCTCGAGCAATGCGTGGCGCGAGAATACTTCGACATCCATTCCGTCCGGATAGGATTCTTTTCCCGCTTCTACATTGCTTACATAATCAAACTCTCCTTGTTCAAAAAAAGTGACAACCTTATCAACCACCGTCGGGTCAATGAGGGGGCAATCCCCGGTCACCCGCACAATGATATCGTATCCGGGAAATTTTTTTGCACTCTCGATATAGCGCGATAGCACGTCATCGAGTGAGCCTCGCACACACGAGAAATTTATTTTTCGGCACAATCGCTCGATCACATCATCATCACTGGTCGTACTGGTAGCCACCACGATCTTATCAATTGTCGTACATCGAGAGAGACGCTCAAGTTCATACTGGAGCATCGGCATACCCCCAACATCCTTGAGCACTTTTCCGGGAAGTCTGGTCGAAGACATGCGCGCTTGCATGATGGCGAGCACTTTGTGGGATGTATCATTCATAGATCAAAATATTTCGCTTCGGCGATGGTCGCGGTCTGCTTATCAAGATCGCCCTTCCATGCCGGGTTGTTGTTGAAATAATAGTCTTTCATTGCATATGACAGACGCGAGAGCGCTTCATGACGGATGAAATATGGGATGGAAGCGAGTTCTTCGCTGCTCATAGGCATCACGGTGGAATAGGCTTCGAGAAAGACACTAATCGCTTGTTTTGTCGCTTGATTGATATCTTCAGGAGCGGTATGCACGACACGCTGTCGCACGAGGCGATGAAGCGCGAATGCGACTGCATGCATCGGCGGAAGCGACCGTAGTGAGTCAAGATCGATGATCGCGAGAAGATCAGTCCCGTCAGTGAGAATATTGTGCGGGTGAAGGTCAAAGTGTACCAGCGAGCGCGGCAGATGTGCATACTGCCCGGGCTGCGTGTTTTCAAGTGCATCGCGTATCAGCGCTTCACGCGATATGAGTTTTGCATCAAATTCGGGATCAGCGCGCTTTTCATCTGCCTCTTTCGCCGCAGAGAGGATACGCTCCCAGATGTCCTGATCGTACGTCCGTAATTCTATCATCGTCGGCGGGAATGCCACCGCTCTCTCAAGTTCACTCTTGTTCGGAAGGTCTTCGAGCGCCTGATGGAGTTTGGCCAACCCGGTCGCGACTGCAGCTATTTCCGAAAGTTCCCCGCGGAAGTGGTGTCCATCAAGAAATTCAAAAGCGGTGTGTGTATTTGCGCCTTCATGCTCGAAGGTATTCCCTGTTCGCGAACGCAGTATGTTGGGCACCTTCACACCTCTTTGCTGAAGATGACTGAGTACCAATGCGGTTGCCTCAAGCAAGGCCTTATCGCGTTTCTCGCCGTAGCGCCGCAAGAGCATCGTGTGCTCCGTAGCACCGCGCATGAAGGTCACCTTGAAATTATTACTGTTGATCTCAGTTTCATCTACCTGCTCGATCGAGAGTACCCGGTCTCCTTCTTCTCCATAGTGTTTGAGAAATACTGCGGCTATCTCTTCATACACTTCGGGCGCAACTGCCCGATACGCTATCTGCCATTTACTGTGATTATTTGGGAGGAAGATCGGCGATTGCATATTGATATGCTATTGATTAGTATTGAGTACGATAGCATGGACACAAACGATGTAAAGGAACCCGCAACCGCCCAAAATGAAGCTGAGCAAACTTCAGGGCCCTCTTCTGCGAGTGATGATTCTCACTCTGTGGGATCTTTGTCTTTGTCGCCACTCGATCAAAGTACAAGTGAAGACACTTCTACTTCTCCCTCATTCGACAAAGGAAAGGATATAAAGACCGTGATATTCGACTGGGCAGGGATCTTCTGTAGCCCAGGCGAACCGTTCGCGCACCCCGACCTTATCATGCAAACCGGGCTTACGGTAGATGAAATGGGCGCAGCGACAGTGCAGCTCTCGGATCAGTACTATCGGGGAAAAATAACCACCTATGAATTCTGGAAAGGAGTGATAGACCAGTTCAATCTTAAGGACCTCACCCCGGGCGCACTTGGAGACGCGTATCTCTCGTCCTACACCCTCTACCCCGGCATGCTCGAGTTCGCAGGATCGCTACGTACGCGCTACCGTGTGGTACTGCTCTCAAATCTGACCGATCTGATGATGCGAGACATCATGGAGACCCATCATGTCGAGCGCTATTTCGATCACTTGGTGTTCTCAAATCGTATCGGCATCATGAAGCCCGAGTCCGGCGCATATGAAGCGGCACTCTCGGTCGCGGAGTCGACTCCGAGAGAAGCACTATTCATTGATGACTCCACGAAGAATGTGGAAGCAGCAAAAGCACACGGACTCTCAGGATTTCAATTCGAAGGAGGGTCAGTCCCACTCCTTAAACAAGAGATGAGCGAGTTCGGGGTAATTACCGACTGAACCGCTCTGTTAATGCGATCTATACGGACTATGCGGAAGGCTTATTGCGCGGACGCACCGGCTCACCTTCGAGCGCTTCGCGCACACGTCCTTCGGCTATTGCCTTCGCCATCACAGCAAATACCTTATCGAGCCGTTTCGCTACCTCGAGTACATCTTTCACTTCGAACGAGTAATTAGGGACATTTGAGCCGCCGGTAAGTATCCCTTGCTTCGCTGCCTCTTGAATGAAAAGACTTTTCATGATCAGATCATCTTTGCCGCTCGCATCTTTGAAATTGAACATCGGATGCGGACCCATGCCTTCGCCTTGTGTCGGGATACCGTGTTTCTTCGCCAGCTTGTTGTAATGCGAAAGCAATAGTTCTCCGGTTTTCCAAAGTTTCTTTTGCACATCATGCGTGCGCATGAATTTAAGATTGGCTATGGCCGCCGCAATACTTGGCAAATACCCTGCAGAGGTCATTGAAAAGAATACGTCCTGTCCACCGAGCACATCCATGATCTCTTTCTTTCCTCCGAGGACCGAGAGTGGCTCGCCGTTCGATATCGCTTTACCGTAGGTGACGAGATCAGGAGTGACTCCGAAGTATTCTGCGGCTCCGCCTTTGGCGAGCCGGAATCCAGTCACCAATTCGTCGAACATAAGTACTGCGCCGTGTTTATGCGCGAGCGCTTTGACCGCCTCAAGGAATCCGTCTTTTGGCATTACGGTCGACACTGCTTCCATGGTCACGATAGCTATCTGTCCGGGATACTCTTCGAAGATCTTCTCGAGTGTCTCTATCTTGTTGTATGCGAATTCATGCGTGAGATCTTTGACCGCCTGTGGCACTCCGACACTGCGCATCGGATGCGTCGCAATGGTCCAGTCGGTCCAGCCGTGGTATCCGCATTTTGCGATGTGATCTCTTCCTGTGTACGCACGCGCGACACGCACTGCGGCACCTGTCACGTCGGCACCGTTCATCGCGAACCGTACCGACTCGACGAACGGGATCATGCGCCTGATCGCTTCGGCGAGCTCTACTTCGATGTCTCCTGGGAGTGTGAAAATAACGCCGCGTTTACGCTGCGCTAGCACTGCTTTCTCTATCAGCGGGTACTGGTGTCCAAGCACTATCGCTCCGAGTGAGGAGCCAAGGTCGATGTATTCATTGCCATCGACATCCCATACGCGGCAGCCCTTTCCCTTGGCGATAGCATACGGTGAGACCCCGCGTACGAACTGGTCCGGCGCCTTCGAAAGTGTCTGTGAAGCGCGCGGGATGATCTGCTCAGCACGAGCGAGGAGTTTCTGTGATTTGATCGTTGTGCGTTTGGTTTTTGGTTTCATATCAATATCATCACTTAGTAATCTTCTTCCCGGTACGTTTTGATGCAAGGAGCATACTCACGACCTCTGATCCGTGCAAAATATCAGAGATCGCGGGCTTCCTGTTTTGTATTACATCAAAGAAATATCTCAGCTCACGGATATACATATCATTGCGTATTTCGTCTTTGCTTTTGCCCTCATAACATATTTTGCGTTCCATTCTGCCCTTCTTTGGATCGTACCACTCGACGGTACTCGTAGGAAAATCCCATGACACGGCACCCTTTTCACATTGTACTTCAACCCGGTGACGTTTTGGGACACTGAAGTAGTCAAGTACGACTGATGCCTCTACTCCGGAAGTAAAGCGTGCTGAAATAGAGGCATAGTCTTCAGCATCCATGGGATGCGGTCCGACATTACCGTACTCCGCACGTGCACGTACGATCTTTCCAAATAGTGCAGTGAGGTAATCAAATATGTGCGAGCCGGAATCAAGGATCACGCCGCCGCCGAGTTTTTTGTTCGTTGCGTATGCCTTACGATAATCTACCCCTTTGCGCGAGCCAGTGATATCGTGTCCGACCACAACCCGAGCCGACAGCGGCTTACCCAACTTGCCTGACTCAAGTATCTTTTGCATCAACTCAAATCCCTGATTGAATCGAAAGTTACACGCCACCATAGCTTTACGCTTGGCTTTTGCAGCGGCGCGCTTCAGCTCGGTCATCCCTTCACTCGTGTGTGAGAGCGGTTTCTCGATGAATACGTGGCATCCTGCGCTAAGCACAGCGCGCGCGGTCTTCACATGCAAGTTCGTCGGATTGCAGACAAATACGACGGCAAATGTCGAAAGTACTTTTGCATCAAGCGAGTGAATGCTTCGCACTCCTACATCACTCAATTTCTTCGCATCGACATCATAGACTGAGACATTCTTGTATCCAAGAGACACAAGATTGTGGTAGTGACGCTGTCCTATCGAACCAAATCCGATGACAAGTATCGGACTTTTTGTCGTGACTTCACTCTGAGTGGTGCGGTTCGCCATATTATTTTGAAAAATATGCTTTTATCGTGCGTGCGATATATCCGACCTCGTCTTTGGTAAGGTCCTGGAAAAGTGGAATGGTAATAGCAGCCTCATGATATTCATCCATCATCGTTAATCGGGTCTTTTTATATCCGTGCTTGCGATAATACGGATGACTGTATACCGCCGGGTAATGGAAGTTCACCCCGATGTTGTGCTGTTTCAGGAAGTTGTAGAGCGGCAGTCTGTCTTTTGGTGAACGTGTGCGGATCATATACAGGTGCCAGGCGCTCTTGCCCCCTTTAGTCTCTTTTGGAAGTACTATTTCGGGAATTCCCATAAGCGCTTTCTCATACCACGCGACAACGCGATGGCGCTTCGCAATGAATTCTTTGAGGCGGAGTATCTGCGATGCGCCAAGTGCGGCATTCATATCCGGCAGCCGATAGTTGTATCCGAGTAGGGTCTGTATATTGAACCCGTTTGCATCCTTCTCGATGCCGTGACTGCGCAAGAGGAGCAGCTTTTCATAAAATATCTTATTGTTGGTGAGCACCGCTCCTCCCTCCCCGGTCGTGATGGACTTCACGGGATGGAAACTGAAGGTCACCATGTCTCCTTTTGCGCCGATCATATCTTTGCCATACGACGCACCGAGCGCCTGCGCACCGTCTTCGATGACCAGGAGTTTGTATTTTTTTGCGAGCGCGTAGATCTTTTTCATTTCAGGAGGATTACCCGCGAAGTGCACCGGCACGATGGCGCGGGTTTTCCTGGTGATGAGTTTCTCTATTTTCGCTTCGTCAATATTATAGGTATCTTCCCTGATATCGCAGAACACTGGCTTCGCCCCCACCGCAAGCAACATGTTGGTGGTGGCCACGAATGTGTTCGGACTAGTGATCACTTCATCACCCTTTTTAAGCCCGGCGGCGAGATATGCCAAATGGAGTGCAGTAGTGCCGTTCGATACTACGACCGCATATTTCGCTCCAGTGGCTTTTACTAGCGCGTCTTCAAACTCCTTCACCTTCGGACCTTGTGTGAGCCACTCTGAATGAAGCGTATGCACCACCGCACTTATGTCACGAGTATTTATATTTTGATGTCCGTAGGGAATGAATTTCATGATCGGTCGTTTGAAGTGATAACGCCAAAAAGGCTCGTAATGTAGCAAATTATAGCGTAATCCTCCTCCGGTCTTTACTTGACATATAGAAAAAATAATGTAGTTTAATGTACGGAAATCGATCGGTCCCTCACAACTGAAAGGCAGCAACATGAAGCTCAGTCGCAATGTGCACATCTTTGCCCCACTCGTGCTGGTGGTGATGTTCACCTACGTCTCTCTGGCATGGAACAAGGTCATCGAGACCCACTTCTTCGTTCCGCTCGGCCTGTTCATTTTTTTCGCCTTCGTGGTGAATACCTGGATGAACAAGAAGATCGTCGGGCAGCCGTCGCGTACGACGCGATTTCTCCTGCAGTACATCTTCACTTCCGTGATCGCCGTCCTGTTCGCATGGGCGACCGGCACCCTCACCTGGGACAACCGCCTCCCCGTGGTGTTCGCGATAGGCATCTTCCAGGCGTTCGGCACATACTTCAAGTGGAAAGCGAACGACCTGTCGCTTGCGCAGACCTCGCTCTTCACCTATTGGGATGACCTCATCCCGATGGCACTGTCGGCGCTTCTGCTCAAGGAACTCGACGTCTTCACTCCCGTGATGTGGGCCGGTGTCGCTACCTGTATCGGGGTGACGCTCTACTTCATCCGGGGCAACTGGAGCGATGCAAAAGACAAGGAAGGCGCGAAGTATCTTGCGGCAGCCGAACGTAAACGGCTGGCGTTCTACATCGCGTTCTACAGCGTCATCTGGGGTGTCGCAATGTTCCTCGAGAAGTATTTCTCGTTCAGCCAGCTCTCGCCCGGGCATTTCGCGCTCGGCTGGTACGGCGGCTCACTCGTGACCGCGAACCTGATCTACTTCTTCTATGACGACCCGGCGGCGAGTCAGAAAAAAACAAAAGTTCCGCTGTCGGCACATGATGTGGTGTTCATGTTCTACATCGCCTGCATCATCTCACTGTGCCTGATGCTGCACTACGTGGTGCTGCACACGACACCGCAGAACCTCAGCCAGCCGATCCTGATGGTGAGCGAAGCAGTGTTCGGAACCTGGATCGGACTCAAGGTCTTCGGCGAAGGTCGTCAGTTCTCGCGCGGCGAAAGCATCGCCATGTACATCGGCCTCATCGGCGTTGCGCTGATCGGTCTTGGCACCTTTCTGAAGGGCTGATCAAGCAAGAAACACAAACCCGCCCCGGTTTTCCTGGGGCGGCTTTTTTATTTACCGATATGTCCCCCGTCCGCATGAGCGGCATCACGGGTCTGCATCAATAAGAAGATACCAGGGATAGCGAGGATGGAAAGTACGGCACCGATGCGAAAACACCAGGCAGGGTCAAGCAGAAGATTCATGCTGATACCAAGCACTACACTTCCGGTGGTCCAGACATAATATCCGGAAATGACGCCAAGCAACGCCTCTCTTGAATAAGAGCGACGCAGTGTACTCATGGTAAGCGGTTGTATGAGCGCTCCTGATGCCCCTAAGCACAGTGCAGTGAGCAGAGAGGCGGTGAGTCCGATAGAGGTGGAGAACGTATATGCGGATGCTGCCATGGTACAGAGTGCAATCATAAGCACTGCGGGGTACCTTCTTGGAGAAAGATTGAATGTCGTGAACATGATGCCGAATACCGATCCGAGCCTCAGTACCGCACCCACCGGACCTATCAATGCAACACCGAACACGTCAGCAAGTTTCAGAGAGAGCGAAGTGAAACCTATCGCCGCCAGAAAATTCGCCGCCATGATCGCGAGAATGGAATATCGGAGTGCTCCCTCTCTCCAGATCTGCGCACGATGAGATACCTCCGTCTTTGGAAGCTCAACATGAAGGACCCGCAGAAGGAGGAGTGTGCCGCACGCTGTCACTAGCGCCATGATCAAGAAGAACGCCTGCTCGCCCCATGCAGTAGCAATGAACCCTCCGGAGAATATGCCTGCCGCACTTCCTCCGAGTGCACCTGAGATCTCGAGTCCGTATGCGCGTCCGATGATATCACTTTGCACATGCGCGATGATCCTGTCTGCAGATACCCAAAGCAGACTTGCTCCGACACCGATGAGCATGGAGCACATGATGATAACGGGAGGAGAACTGAGCGCCGCACCTATAGGAAATATCGCATAGGTCGCAGCTCCTACGATGAGCGAGCGACGGGGACTTCCGAACCTCGCAATGATGGTCGGCGCATAACTATTCACCACAAGGTAGATAGCGTACAAAAGGAGAAGTGAAATAATGCCGAGTGTCTTGAATCCCGCATGTTTGAGAAATACCGAAAGGAACTGCTGCGCCCCGCCGAATCCAAAGAATACGAAGAAGAACCCGATACCGATAGCTACGGGATTGTATAAGGTCTCTTTGGCTTTCACCATGACTTTCATGCTATTTCGCTTCCTGCTCTTCCTCCAGTCTCCAGTAGCCGTTCTTTTGAGTCTTTTCTTCTATTGCGTGTGCCCCCATGCCGGCTACTCGGCCGAATACAAAGAGTGCCTTTGCGGCGGATGGGTCCATGCCAAGTGCCAAGACTCCGGCGGCGAATGCACCGTCAATATTGAGTGGGAGTCTTTTTCCTTTTTGTTTTTCGAGCAGCGCTTCAACGGCATATGCTTTCTCAAATGCAGCGAGCGGCACATTCCCCTCTTTTGCTTTCATGTAAATGATAGTTGCGCGCGGATCTTCGTCTTTATAGATCTTGTGTCCGAATCCCGGGATGAACTTACCATCTTTTTCAAAACGAGCGACCAATGCTTCCGCACTCTCACTCTCAGAAAGTGCCCGCGCTGATGCTTCTCCAGCTCCACCATGTGCCTCTCCTATCGCAAGGATACCTGCCGCCATGCCGACATGCACCGAGTTTCCTGATGCGACCGAGACGCGCGGCGCATACAAGGACGG
>JAYTVK010000065.1:0-4890 GCA_043744595.1 Candidatus Lloydbacteria bacterium | reverse complement strand
AAAAGATCCCGCAAGGGGTCTTTTGTATTTGCGCGACGGTGTGAAGCAGAGCTTCACAAGGGACTCGAAGCCGTTCTCCCATATTCATGAGTGATTCTCATTACAAATGAATGGGAAACGGGTACTGTCGCGGTATGCGGAGAGTCCCGTCCGTCTATGGAAATTTTAGGTCATCCCATGGCTTTGCGACACCGTAACATTCACTAAGATTTTCATGCTCTTCTTCAGTGATATTTTGGACAAACATGAGTTCGGGTTGCCAATATTCAAATACACGGCTTGTTACAGGAAGCGCCCCAATACCCCAACCAAATTTTTCTAACATAACCATTGGGTCACGTTGGCTTTCCGTAATATGTTCAGCTTTGCTTCGTTCGCCAAGAAGAGCACCAAAGCTACGAGCGTAAACGCAGTCAATCTCGGGTTGATAGGCGAGAACCTTAACAATCCCAAACCCTTTTGCTTGAGCTACCGAGTAAACACCCCCAATCTCAATTTTTGTCTTGCTCATGTATAAATAGTAACAGATTTAAGTGAACCCTGAATCGCCCACATATTCTCATAAAACATGTTCGCAAGGCTCACTGTTTTATGGATACGCGGGCCCGCCTCTCGACATCTCCCAAAGTGTCGATATGTCTGCGAGCTTCGATTCCAGTCGGAAGTGCCGCAGGGCACTTCCTGTCCCGCACCTGCGAAACACAAATAGCGCCCTTCGGCGCTATTTGTGTTTCTTGTTGCGGGACCTGGAATCGAACCAGGGTCTTCAGGTTATGAGCCTGACGAGGTACCTCTCCTCTATCCCGCTATGTTCTTCATACATAAAGCTATAATGATATATAGCTTTATTGTGGTATTTGGGATTATAGTGAAAATGCTCAGTTTCTGCAACCCCGCTTCACTCCTAAGATCGAAATTGAAAAATTATAAGAATTAGTGTACGATGCCATTGTTCAGTTGTTCTTTAGAGAACTGAAATAATAAGCCGTTTTAGCTCAGTTGGTAGAGCATCTCCATGGTAAGGAGAAGGTCCTCGGTTCGATCCCGAGAAACGGCTCCAGCCGGTTCAGCAAGCGAAGCTTGCGGCCGGGATCGAAAGACGGAGCGATGTCGAGTCATCGAGACCGCGAGTCCGGGTAGGAGCCACACAATATTTTTGAAGCGAAGCGAGCAAGAATATTGATGTGAGCTGACACCGATCCTGAGAAACGGCTCTGTATTGATCCAAGCCGCCTTAGCTCATCTGGTAGAGCGACTGCATCGTAAGCAGTAGGTGCCCAGTTCAAGTCTGGGAGGCGGCTCCATATGTCGAAACATCAACAATTCTGGAATAAGGAATACAAAACAGGGGAGCACATCATGCTCTCGGATGAACCTGCGGAAGACCTCGAGAAATTTTGCCGTTGGCTGGAGCGCAATCACGGCAAGAAATATCTTAATGTCACCACACGTGCACTCGATCTCGGTAGCGGTAACGGTCGCAATCTGATCTATCTCGCCAAGAACTACAACATGCGTTTGGTCGGCTACGATATTTCAGACGAGGGAGTGAAGCTTGCGAAACGCGCTTCTGAGGGGCTCCTTGTGAACTACGTCGTACGCTCAATAGAAGGGGACATCGATGAAAAAGATGCCTCAATGGAGATAGTGCTCGATATGATGACTTCGCACTTCCTCAAGGCAAAAGAGCGCGAGCACCTACGTAATGAAGTGCTGCGTGTCCTCAAACCCGGCGGATGGTATTTCTTCAAGTCGTTCCTTGCTGATCAGGACATGCATGTGAAGCGGCTTCTCAAGGAGCATCCCGCTGACGAGCCTGATGCATACATTCATCCTGAACTCGGCGTGTACGAACATGTCTGGACCGAGCAGTCATTGCACGATTTTTTTGCACCGTATTTTGAAATAGAAAAGATCGAGCGCTCGCACAAGCACATTAAGGACGGCAAGGCATTTAAGCGCCGGACTGTGACGGCCTATCTCCGCAAGCCCTTCTAAATTCGCATGCTGGGCGCCCCACTCGTCTTTCCCTTAGAAAGTCGAGTCGCCGTAGAAGACTACGCCTCCCCGGCATTTCCTCGGTCCAAGACTTCGTGCTGCAACCTAAATTTCACGACCGAAGGGAGATGAAATTGGAAGTACTCCCGGTAGTGCATCCCAGCGTGCGAATTTAGGCTGCGCGATTGTTTGACAAGCACCTCAGATTCTTGCAAAAAGGGCGATTTTATATAGGATTGCTCCTAGAATAGTTGTTTCACAATCTGTTGTTTTACGACAACCAAACATTAAACCAAGAGGAGTGTCATGGAAACATTCGTGCTTTTCCTTTCAAACGGCGGGAAAAAGCCGCGCACAGTGAAGTCGTGGATATGGCTTATCACGAGGATCGTTTTCTCGGTCCTTGCACTTTCGGTCTTTGTTTTCTCGGTCGTGTGCGGGTACGTTGTGTACCTGGCCGATGAGCAGACGGGGTTCGTGTCCAAGTGGCTCGACCTCCCGGATATCAAGATGGTGGCGAATCATCAGTTCGCACAGAAGACGCTGCTCACTGATACCAGCGGCGAAGTGATCGGATGCTTTGCGGTTGAAGATCGGGTGTGGAAGAAGCCCTCCGAGGTGAACCCGCTCTTCATCCAGGCTGTCATGTCATCCGAGGACAGGAATTTTCCGAAGGATACCGACGATCTCGGAGATAAGATCCTTCAAAAATTGCTTCGTCCCGGCTATGACCTGCGCGGCATCAGTCGCGCCGCATACCACGACCTTATGGAAATGCGCTTTGCTCAGGGTGGTTCGACCATCTACCAGCAGGTGATCAAGAACACCGCACTTTCGAATGAAAAGAATGTGTGGAGAAAAGTGCGTGAACTTGTGCTCGCAGTGAAGCTCAATCAGTACATGTCACCCCAAGATGTGCTCGAGACGTACATCAACATGATCTATCTCGGCGATCCGTACGGAGTCGAGTCCGCATCTCAGGCATACTTCCACAAGTCAGCGCGCGACATTTCGCTCGACCAGGCGGCAATTCTCGCGGGTGCTATTAACAGTGGTACACCGCTCAAGGATTTTTCCCGTGCGGATGCTACGGAAGAAGTGCGCGAGCGAGCGAGACTCCGGCTGATCGGACGCCGTGACCGTGTCCTCAGGTTCATGTTCGAAGACAAGTACATCACCGCGAAGCAGTACGAAGAGGCGCTGGCGAAACCCATCGTGCTCGCTCCGTACAAGGGTGCATGCGTCAATGTGTTGCCGTACGTGAAGGCGGAGATCTTCCGGGAATATAGTACCGGCAAGCGCTGGTCACTCACCACTATCGGCGGGACGATACAGACGACCATCAACATGGAGAAGCAACGCGCACTCGACGAGGCCTGCGAAGTCGAGCGTTCGGTGTACCTCAAAGAACACCCGGAGAATGCGGCGACATTCCAGTGCTCTGCAATGGTGGCGGAGATACGAAGCGGTGAGATCCTCGCGATGCATGGCGGGTGGGATTTTACGAAAGACCAGTATGTGCGGACCCATCAGGATCCGCGCCCTGCAGGTTCGTCGTTCAAGCCGCTGGTTTACGCGTCGCTCCTCAAGAAGCGTTATAACGAAGAGATCGCACATCGCAAAGCGTACCTCGAGTCGCTTCCGGAAGAAGTACGCGAAGAGGCACTGCTCCGTCTTCCACCCATCGACCTTTTGAAGGGTTGTAGGGTGAATGACACCCAGGGCCTGAGTGTTCCGGACATCGTCAGCAATCGCGACAGGGTCATTCGGTGGTTCATTCCCCACAACTATCCGCTCGAATACAAGGGCGCACAGGTCTACGCCGGTTGGGTCAGTTGCGAAGATGCGTTGGCGCAGTCGCGCAACACCGCTGCGGTGTCCATCCTTCTTGAACTCGGCAAAAACGCACCGCCATCTCCCGCTCCGAATATGACCGACAAGGAGTGGGCAAGAGCACAGCGTGAAGGAAACGGACTGCCGACCACGCCGGCGAAGTGGCGCTATGGTATTTCCGAAGCGACCAACATGGCGCACCTTCTGGGGATCACAAGTCCCTTGCAAGAATTCGGAACCATGCCGCTCGGTTTCAACGACGTGACTCTGTACGAGATGATGCAGTCATTCGAGACGATCGTGAATGCCGGGTGCAAGCAGCCGCTTGTCCTGGTGCGCCGCGTGCTCGATGCCAAAGGGAATGTCATCGAGAAGGCTCCGGCACCCGGAGAATGCGAGTCAGTGCTTCCGCCGGAAGTTGCGCGCGATCTGCGCACACTGATGACTCACGTGCTCGATGACCTGCATGGTACCGGCAAAAGTATCCGCAAAGACTTCCCACAAGGAGCGCTCTGCGGCAAGACCGGAACGGCAACCTCGCCCGACCGCGCAAGTCCGATCGAGAACTGGTTCATCGGCTGCACACCGCGATATCTCATCGGTGCACGGCTCGACAACTCGTTCGATAAGACGGAAGGATACCGTGCACTCGGCAAGAAGCAGACCGGCGGCAGGAACGGCACTCGTGTATGGAGTGAGTACTGTAAACGGGTGCATTGTCTCGACCCGAAAGAGGAATTTCCTCACATTCCCACGACCGTGCCTGCCGAGCTTTCGCTCGTGATACAAAAACAACGATAACAGTCGCTCTTTTCAGATAGTTCGCCCCACATGCTCATGCGTGCGGGGTGATTTTTTTATCTGCGATCATGCTCGACCAAACTTGCTTCTTTGCTATAATCCCCAGATGAGTGCCGCAGAAAAACAAATAGAGAAAGCAGAAAATCCTCGCATTACTGAGATCGAAGCGCTGATGAGTGCGCCGGATTTCTGGGTGAACAAAGATAAGGCACAAGCGCTGATCAAAGAATTACAAGAACTCAAGCTTGAAGCAGAAGG